>CABUQY010000115.1 GCA_902493915.1 uncultured Collinsella sp. | reverse complement strand
TCGTGCACGCGGTCGGCCAGGGCGGTCATCTTCTTGCCGGCCTCGTAGACGTTCCTGCCGTCCTCGAGGTAGCCCTCCTGGTCGAAGTGCACGATCTCGATCTTCTCGGTCTCCTTCATGTGTGTCCTCCCATCACATGTGCGCAATTCTATACATCGCGCTTCTTGCTGATACCAATTATAGCCATACGATTGCTCGTTATTTAATACCAATACAAACTCACGAGGATTTACGGCGAACGGTCGGTTTCCCCGTCCGAGTGGTATTACAACGCCAGTAGTTGTCTATTTCGAGCTCAGCTGCCAACGGGCGCTCCACAACTCGCCAGCTATAAAAGCGTTGCGCCAGACCCGCCCAAGCGTTTCCGGCGCAACCGCGCAGTTTAATTATTCGGCTTCCATCTCCGCTGTCACACGACGATACATCTCGATAACCTGAGTCGTCGCCTTAGACGGATCCTGATAGTAGCGACCGTCACACGTCTCGGCCGAGACATAGCCCGTATAGCCGTGGCGCATGAGCGCCTCAAGGTCGGCACGCATATCACGCTCGCCGTCGCCCCAGGCAAGATGCGTCGTGCCGCCACCCACATCTACAAAGTGGGTGTGAACGATCTTGTCGCCCAAAACCTCAAAGTAGCCGTCGATCGTGTCGCCGGCTACTTCCATGGCGCCAAAGTCGATACAAGCCTTACAATTGGGGCGATCGACCGCCTCGAGGATGCGCGCCACGTCCTGTGCGGTGTTGACCAGCACGGACTCCGACGGCTGCAGCGCCTCGAGCGCGACGCGAATGCCGCGCGTGTCAGCGTAGTCGCACACCGAGCGCAGCATGGCAACGCTACGGGCCCAGGCGTCCTCAGCTGGCTCATCCAGATAGGCCCAGCCGCTCGTCACCAGAATCTGCGGCGCGCCCAGCTCAACGGCAACGTCGATCACGTTCTTAAAGTACGAGAGGATACGTTTTTTGCCTGCCTCGCCACGCACCGCGACGTTCCACGGCTTGGGGTTATTCTGCTCGGGGCACACGCACACAATCTTGATACCGTACTGGGCGGCAAGATCGCGGATCTTATCCACCGAATCGTGCTCGTGGCAATCCACATACAAGTGCATCGAGCCGGTCCACAGCTCGATATTGCGATAACCGGCCTCGCCTGCAGCCTTAAAAAACGTCTCGATGCTGTAGTAACGATGGTTGATGTTCATGAGCGAAAGCTCGGGTACGGACATAGTCCTCCCCTTTCGTACAGACTTTTAAAAAACAGGGGGCTGCCGCATATGCGACAAGCCCCCAAAGATCGACGCAACCGTTAGACGCGATGGAAGCGCGATTCGAACATATTAGGCAAGCACGCCAAAGTAAGCGCCGATGATACCCACGACCATGGTGCAAAGAATCAGAACCATCGGGTTGATCTTCTTGGAGAGCAGCCAGTAGTAGAGCCAGAAGGCGGCCATGCCGAGCATGCCGGGCATGATGCCGTCCAGAATGTCCTGGAGGGTCTGAGCGGAGTCGCCCTGACCGATGGCAATGGGCAGCGAAGCCCAGAACATGTCCTTGCTCATGGCGCCGACGACCATGACACCGACGATGCCGACGCAGGCCATGATCTTTTGCATCAGACCGGTCTTCTGAGCCTCGTCCAGGAAGCCAATGCCCAGCTCATAACCCTTGATAGCGCCAAAAATACGAATCAGGAACGCCGGGATGTTGTAGATGAGCAGGAAGGCGATGGGACCAAAGGCGTTGCCGGCCTGGCACAGGCTGATGCCCACGGCAGCGGCGACGACGCGCAGGGTAGACAGGAAGAAGGAGTCACCCAGGCCGGAAAGCGGGCCCATAAGGGCAGCCTTGATGTCGTTGACGCTCTCGGGCTCAACCTCACCACGAGCGACTTTCTCCTCCATGGCCATCGCGATGCCGCCCACGAAGGGAGCGAGCTGCGGGGTGATGTTGAAGAATGCGCTGTGACGGTGCAGGGCCTCGGCGTAATCGTCGGGACGGCCGGCATAGATCTTCTTGAGCATGTTGGCGACCATCAGGCAGAAGGCAATGTTCATCTGCTTGTAGTAGGTCCAGGAGAATTCCATGCCCAGGGCGCCGGTGTTCACGGCGCTCTTAATGAGGTCGGAGCGCGTGATCTTGTTCTCGGGACTAGAAGTCATCGTCCTCATCCCCTTCCGCAGAAAGCTGGGGCTGGGCGCCACCAAGGCCCAGCAGGTCGTACTTGTCGATGCCGATGATGATTGCAATCAGAGCGACGCCGAGGACGGGCACGTTAGCATAGGAGCACAGCAGGAAGCCCAGGAAGTAGAACGGCACGAGCTGCTTGGTAAGCACCAGACGACCGAGCATGGCGAAGCCCATGGCAGGCAGGATGTTGGCTGCGACGCCAAAGCCATCGAGAACGAACTTCGGGATGAAGTCGAGCAGGCCCTTAACAGCGTCGGCACCCAGATAGAAGGAGACAGAGCACAGGACGAAGGCCAGGGCGACAATCACGAGACCGATAATCCAGTGCATAGCGTAGATACCCTTGAGGTTACCCTTGCTGGCAAAGACGTCGGCACGGTCGACCAGGAGGGGCATACCGGCGTTGACGATGTTCTTGATGGCCAGGCACAGAGTGGCGATGGGCATCGCGAGCGCGATAGCGGCCTCGGTGCTCTGACCCAGCTGAATAGCGAAGGCACAGGCGAGCACGCCGCCAATCGTCTCATCGGGCGGCACGTAAGCGCCGATGGCAATAGAACCCATGAAGAGCAGCTCGAGGCTCGCACCGATGGCGAGGCCGGACTGCAGGTCCCCGAGGACTATGCCGACGAGCGGGCACAGAACGATCGGGCGGAACGCGTAGAGCGTACCGAGCTGATAATCGAGCTTACCGAAGGCAGCGATAAGTCCGATGAGGATCGCTTGAACAAGCATTGTTCCTCCCTTTGATCCCTCTTGGATCCGCGCGGCGATTCCCGACTTGTCAGCGCGCCCTTTTCCATGCCGACAATCGTCCTGGCAGATCCAGCTTGTACCGGTGTGCTGTTAACACCTAAACCGGTGCAAATGATTTGATACCAATTATATAGTCATGAGAAAACTATTTAATACCAATCGCTCAACGGGCGCGTACTCCCGGTGAACGGTAGATGGGGTAACGGGTAAAGTGTTTATCCAGTACGCCCACGGGCAGGGCGGCGCCGTACGCGCCGCCCAGTGGTTCCCAATTAGAGGGCGCTTAGGGCATCGACCTTGGGGTCGTCGGCCAGAGCGCGAATCTCGACCTCGATACCGCGGCCGACGAGCTCGCGAATGTCCTCTTCCTCGGCAGCGGTCACAAAGATCTGACGGGAGATCTTACGGGCATCGGGACGCTGCTCGTCCTTGGACTTGGTGTTGCCCAGGTTGATGGAAGTGATCTGCGGGCAGCCTTCGGCAAGCTGCTTGGCCTCGGCGATGCTGGCGACGCAGATGATCATCTTGTACTTATCGGTGACACCGGAGTTGATGGCCTCGATGGCGTGCTCCATGTCCTTGATGACGAGCTTGGCGTTGGCCGGCTTTCCCATCTTGAGCGTGGTCTTCCAGACGGGATCGTTGGCAACCTTGTCGCCAACGCAGAAGATGCAGTCGGAGCCCAGGCCCTGGACCCAAGAGACGGCCACCTGGCCATGAAGCAGACGATGGTCGACGCGAAGCAGTTGAATCATGATTGACCCCCAAAGGTCTCATGCCGGAAACCCGGCCCCATTAATAGCAAGCGGTGACTAGAACTCTTCCTCGTCATCCGCATCGGTCAGCAGGTCGTTGACAAACTTGACGCGCGTGTCGTCAGCCGCGAGGATCTCGCGGATAACCTGATCGGCGGGAGCCTCCTGGTCCGAGAAGAGCAGCTGGATCAGCAGCGGCAGATTCATGTTGGCGATCAGGTACGTGTTGGGGCGCGTCTGGACGATCTTGGTGAACTCGTTGTTGACGCTGCCGCCAAACAGGTCGGTGCACACGATCACGTCGTCGGCGGGATCAATAGTCGCCAGGAGCTTGGCGGCCTCCTCGGCGACGTCGGTGCGACCGTCGACAAACATCGACAGATCGTGGACGTTATCGCGCGCGCCCGAGAGTAGCTCGGTGCTCTCCTTGATGCCGGTCGCAAAATGCGCGTGGCTGGCAAAGATGTATTGCCTCATTGCGGTTTCCCCCCAAATAGAATTAGTAGTCGAACTGGTGGTAGTAGCGGCGGTACTTGAGGTTGTGCTTGGTGACCAGCTCGTAGTTGCGCGAGAGGCGGTCGGTGGTCAGCACGGACAGGATCCAGGGGGACACGATGA
>CABUQY010000114.1 GCA_902493915.1 uncultured Collinsella sp. | reverse complement strand
CCGAGCGAGCCCGCCGATGGAAAACACGTCCCACCCTGAGCACTCAAAACGGGTCGCACTTTCCGCAGCCGCTACAGCAACGCCTCGACCCAAGCCGATTCCCTAAAGCCGGGAATCGCAAAGTCGTCGCCCACCAACAGCGGACGCTTGACCAGCATGCCGTCGGTCGCCAGCAGCTCGTAGCACTCCCGATCCGTCATGCCCGCATCTAGACGCGCCTTCAGGCCCAGCTCTCGATATTTCATGCCCGACGAATTAAAGAAGCGCCGCACCGGCAGCCCCGAACGAGCAATCCAGGTCGCAAGCTCATCGGCCGTGGGATTGTCCAAAACGATATCGCGGTCGATATACTCTACCCCGTGTTCGTCCAGCCATGCCTTGGCCTTCTTACAGGTCGAGCACTTGGGATATTCAACAAACAGTACGGTCATGGGAATCCTCCGAATATAGATCGGCCAACGCAGGCACACGCCACACGAGGCGCCTTCGCATGATGGGCCAATTGTAGCCCACGGGTCACACACTAAACGAACCGTACCCCGAATCCGCGTTTGATGAACGGCAGCAGCTCCATTGCCTCGGGCGTGATATGACCCGCAACGTTCATGCGCTCGTCACCGGGAAGATCGACCCGCGCAATCTCAAGCTCGCCTTCGTAGCGCCCATAGCCGCTATTGCTCACAGCGATCGACCCCGCCTTTCGAAACAGGCCGGCACCGGCATCCGTCGGCACGGAATCCGGCTTAAGCGTCGTACGCGACTCCTGAGACCTAAAGATGAGGGTGCTCGAATCGGGCCGGTCGTGATGAATCTGCCCACGTACATAGGCATAACCGGGCTCAAGCTCGCATTGCAAGTCCACGTATCCGGCGGAAACATGAGCAAACTGCGTCCAGCCCGCATCGGAAAGATCGGGGTCGCCGACCAACACAATGTCGCAATCGGCGCCATGTGCAAGCTCAAGCATATTGAGAGCAACCTTTGACGCGCGACCGCGCTGCGCCTCGACCGTCGGCAGTCCCTCGAATACCGGCCCGCGAACGTTGGCATCACCCGGCACAAAAGCCATGATTTCGAATCCAAGCGCCGCAAGACGAAGATTCACCCGAGCAATGTCCTCCAGAGCTAAACCGGTATAAGGCTTGGGGTAAAAATTGTGACAGGCGGCAAAACGAGTCACATCGGCACCGGCCTCACGCCACGATGCGATTTCATCAGAACTCACCGTCGATGCATTGACCACAATGCGAAATACACCGGACAGCTCCGCGACCCGCCGGGCGCTAAAGCCATAGTCCAAACGAAGGTATTCCAACCCCAGATCGCGCAGGTCCTCGATGCGCTCAAGCCCGAGCAAATCGCACGTGCGCGGCCCCACATCGGCAATGAGCGCAATGCCGCGGGCGGAAAGCAGCGACAGCACATGACGGACCTTATCGGTATACGCCGCTCCCCCATCCTCGGGAATATGCAGCGAGGTGAACGCATAGCGCGCACCCGCCGCGGCACCGTGTTCAATCGTCCGCTCAATATCCTGCAGAGGGCTGGAAAGATAAATCGAAATACCCGTTTTCACGCTTCAACACTCCTTTAAAAAAGGCCGGCGGAGCAGTTAGCCCCGCCAGCACAACCATAGCATCAAGAAATCTGCCGCGCGCCGCGAGCCCTGAGCAACACGGCTCGCGATATCAAACTACTCGCCAAAGAACTCGTTGATCTTCTGCTCGTCGACGCCAAAGAACCACGTCAGGACAAAGCCGGCGGCATAGGCAAGCAGCATAGCGGCAACGTAACCGAGCTGCTGGCCAGGAACGACGATCAGCAGGCCAAACAAACCGGAAACGCCCTGAGAAACCGTGCCGATGTGAAGCAGCGCCGCGAGCGCGCCGCCAAATCCGGCACCCAGGCAGGCCGTCACAAACGGACGAACGAGCGGCAGCGTAACGGCATACATCAGAGGCTCGCCCACACCGAGGATTCCAACGGGAATGGACTCTGCGACGTACTTCTTGAGCTTGGCGTTCTTGGTCTTAAAGTACAGCGCCAGACCGGCACCGACCTGGCCGCCGCCAGCCATCATAAGGATGGGAAGC
Source organism: uncultured Collinsella sp. (assembly GCA_902493915.1). Classification (GTDB taxonomy): domain Bacteria; phylum Actinomycetota; class Coriobacteriia; order Coriobacteriales; family Coriobacteriaceae; genus Collinsella. Next base: position 2,289 of record CABUQY010000114.1, on the reverse strand, counting down.
AGGTAATTGATGCCCTTGGTAGCACCGTCGGGATCGTTGAGCATAGCGTGGATCGGCGTGAGCGCCTGATGCAGGCCGACGGAAACCAGCGGCAAGAAGCCTGCCGACAGGATATAGCCGCCCAGGACGCCCAGCTTCTCGAAGATAAAGGTAAGGACGCTAAAGATCGCCGTCGTCAGCCATGCGCCAACCGGCTGGATGACGAGCATCAGAGCAAAGGCGCCGATGATGAGCACCAGCAGCGGGGACAAGAACGTGTCGAGTGCGTTGGGCATAACCTTGCGAATCTGACGCTCCATCCAGGCAAAAAACGCGCCAGCGATAAGAGCCGCGATCATGCCGCCCGCTGCGGGGTTGTACTGCGCATTGGTGAGCGGCAGCAGAATGGCAGTGGCAGGATCGGCCGCGCCAGGCGCAAGCAGGGGCATGGCACTGTTGGCGATACACATCATGCCGGCGATGCCGCCCAGCGCAGCGGAGCCACCAAACTCACGCGCCGCGTTATAGCCCACCAAGATGGGCAGATAGGCAAACAGGGCCCAGCCCATGGAACGAATGCCCTGGTACCACCACTCGCCTGCAAGCGCGCCTGCCGTCGAGACGTTAATGACGTTGCAGATACCGTTGATGAGGCCAGCCGCAATGATGCCGGGAAGCAGGGCAACGAAGACATTGGAAATCTTCTTGAGGAAGGCCTGAACCGGCTTGGACTCGTACTTTGCCTTCTGCGCGGCCTTGTTTGTGGCCGCAGCGTCAACCACGCTCTCGTCGGCAACGCCTTTCGCAAGGCCGGTGAGCTTGGAGAACTCCTCGAGCACCTTATTCACCTTGCCCGGACCCAGCACGATCTGCATCGTGTCGTCCTCGACCAGGCCCATCACGCCGTCGAGTGCCTTAATGCCCTCCGCGTCGACGCTGCCCGTGTCTTTGACGGTCACGCGCAGGCGCGTCATGCACGCCGCGTTTGCCAGCACGTTGTCTTTACCGCCCAAAAGGTCCAGCAGCTTTTGAGCCAGCTCTTTGTTCGTCATAACTCCTCCTTGTATTGGGTATCTCGTCTGGATGTCATATCAGCTCACGCCGCGCACCTATTGGGCATCGGCATCGCTCTTCTCATGGCCACTCACCGCAGCACGGACATGGCCTCGCGCTCGCTCAAGAGCTACCGCAGCCTGCTCGGCATCGCAGTCCAGCAGTACCGAGACAATAGCGGTTTTTACGTGGCCGCCGGCATCTGCAAGCGCCTGAATAGCGCACTCGCGCGTGCAGCCGGTCGCCTCCATCACGATGTTCTGGCCGCGCACCACCAACTTCTCGTTCGTCTGCTGCACATCGACCATCAGGTTTTGGTATACCTTGCCGATCTTGACCATGGCACCGGTCGAAATCATGTTGAGAATGAGCTTTTGAACCGTTCCCGCCTTGAGCCTCGTTGAGCCGGTCAGTACCTCGGGACCGGGCACGGGTTCAATGGCAAGATCTGCGCTCTCCCCGATCTTCGACCCTTGGTTGCAGGCAATTGCAATGGTCTTGCACCCAGTTGCCTTGGCGTACACAAGGCCGCCCACCACATAGGGAGTACGACCGCTTGCCGCCAGGCCAACGACAAGATCCTTGTCCGAGAGTCCACGCCCCCGCAGGTCGCTCGCGCCAAGCTCCTCGCTGTCTTCGGCACCTTCGACAGCCTTGATAAACGCCGTCTCGCCTCCGGCAATGAGCCCGACAATCAGATCGGGTGACACGCCAAACGTGGGCGGACACTCCGAAGCGTCGAGTACGCCCAGACGTCCACTGGTACCCGCACCCATGTAGAAGATGCGTCCGCCTTGTTTCATGCGGGGCACAATCTGGGTTACCAACTTTTCTATTTGAGGGATTGCCCTCTGTACGGCAAGCGCCACTTTCTGGTCTTCGGTATTGATGTCTTCCAGAATTTCACGGACTGATTTCTTTTCCAAGTCATTGTAGAGCGATGGTTGCTCTGAGATTTTTACGAACATAAGGCTATTTACTATTTGACGATTTACTATTTACGATTTGTCACTTTCAGTTGTGATATTTGATGAGTCCTTCCATGGGGCTCTTGATGATTGCACCCAGTTGGATACCCATTTCTTTGGCAGCTTCTGCCAGAACTTCCTTGTAATAGAAGGCTACGGAACCGATGAAATGTACTTTTTGATGCTGATAGTCTTCATATTGCATGACATTGCGTTTAAGGAATGCCTTAAAGCTGTTCAGTACCAGAGCGCGTACACAAGGTTCACCCAGATTCTGTGCAAGAAATGG
>CABUQY010000113.1 GCA_902493915.1 uncultured Collinsella sp. | reverse complement strand
CCCGGTAAGGCTGCTAACGCCGGTGGCGTGCTCGTGTCCGGCCTTGAGATGAGCCAGAACGCTGAGCACCTGTCCTGGACCTTCGAGGAGGTCGACGGCAAGCTCGAGCAGCTCATGCGTGGCATGTTCCACAACGTGGACGACACCGCCAAGGAGTATGGCCAGGAGGGCAACTTTGTCATGGGCGCCAACATCGCTGGCTTCCTGAAGGTCGCCGACGCCATGCTCGCCCAGGGCGTCTGCTAAATCTTCGCTCGATATAGCATGTGATGAGGCTCCCAGCCATTCCGGCTGGGAGCCTTTTCTATCCCGGAGGACTCCTCATAACTTGCGGTGATATACGGACTGTTAAGCGTCCCAGAACGGCTAATCAGTCCGTATATCACCGCAAGTTATGGATGGGTGGGTGGATTTTGTCCTAAAACGGTGTGCGGCCCCTCGTTTGGTACACTTAAAAGTACTGGACAAGTGGAGAGATGGGGGAGAACGTGCTCAAGTTCGGTACCTACGTCCGTGTTGGAAACGCGGCCGAAGCCTATGAGCTCTTGCAGAAGAACCGCAACAACAAGATTGTGGGCGGTGGCATTTGGATGCGCCTGGGTTCGCGTCGCGTGGCGACGGCGATTGACCTTTCGGCCTGCGGGCTCGATCAGATCGAGGAGACCGAGACCGAGTTTCGCATCGGTGCCATGTGCACCCTGCGCCAGCTCGAGCGCCATGCCGAGCTCAACGTGCTCGTCAACCATGTCTTTGAGTTCGCCGTTCACGATATCGTGGGCGTGCAGCTGCGTAACACCGCCACGGTGGGCGGCAGCATCTACGGTCGCTTTGGCTTCTCGGACGTGCTCTCGGCCTTTTTGGCGCTCGATTCCTATGTTGAGCTGACGGGCGCCGGCCGCGTGCCGCTCGCCGAGTTCGTCGACATGGGTTACGTGCGCGACGTGATCGAGCACATCGTGGTCGTTAAACACGACTACCGTGCGAGCTACGAGGCCGTGCGCAAGGCTGCGACCGACTTCCCCTCGCTCAACGTCACCGCCGCCTGGTGGGACAACACCTGGCACGTCACCGTGGGTGCTCGCCCGCTGCGCGCGACCCTGCTGCAGGGCGAGGCGTGCGGTCTGGTGAACGAGCAGCCTTCCGAGGACGAGCTGCGCGCCCTGGCCGCATCCGTGCGTGCCCTGAGCTACGGCACCAACATGTGGGGCTCGGCCGACTACCGCCGCCGCATCTCGGCTCCGCTAGCGATTCAGGCCGTGCGCCGCGCCGCCGGCATCGAGCTTTCGGCCGCGCTTGCCCGCGAGTTCGAGGGCGTGCAGATTCCTAAGTTTGCCACGGACGAGTATTCCTGCCGCCGCGTGCCCGGCGTCGATTCTAGCGAGGTGCGCTAATGGCTGCCAAACTCATCGATCTTTCCTTTACGCTCAACGGCCGTAAGGTCAAGGTTCAGATTGCCCCCGACACCATGCTCTTTGCGCTGCTGCGTGAGCAGGGCTGCGCGTCGGTGCGCTGCGCCTGCGAGACCACCAACTGTGGCCTGTGCACGGTGTGGCTCGACGGCGACCCGGTGCTGAGCTGCTCGGTTCCCGCCGCGCGTGTCGAGGGCCACACCATCACCACGCTCGAGGGCCTCAAGGCCGAGTCCGAGGCGCTCGCCCGTGCGATGGCTGCCGAAGGCGCTGAGCAGTGCGGTTTTTGCGCCCCCGGCCTCATCATGAACGTGCTGGCGCTTGCCCGCGCCGCCAAGGAGGACCCGAGCCTCGTTGCCACGCGCGAGGAGCTCTCGCGCCAGCTCGCCGGCAATCTCTGCCGCTGCAGCGGCTACGAGAGCCAGCTGCGCGCTATCGTGCGCTTCCTCAACGAGTCCGGCGTGCAGGTTGGCTTTGAGATGCCCGAGCTGCCGGTCAACGACACCAGCTGTGACGGTGTCTCCTACAAGCAGATCACCCACAAGCAGCCCAAGAAGGATTCGAAGGCCTTGCTCGAGGGCCGTCCTGTCTACACGGGCGACATGGTGCCCGCCGGCGCGCTCATCGTTAAGCTCAAGCGCAGCCCGTATGCCCGCGCCAAGATCCGCTCCATCGACACGTCGCGCGCCCTGAAGGTGCCTGGCGTGGTGGGCGTCTACACCTACGAGGACGTGCCCAAGCGCCGCTTTACCATCGCTGGCCAGAGCTATCCGCAGCCGAGTCCCTACGACCGCCTGATCCTTGAGAACCTCGTACGCTACCAAAACGAGGAGGTGGCGATCGTCGCCGCCGAGACTGAGGAGGCTGCCGACAAGGCGCTCAAACTCATTAAGGTCGACTATGAGGTGCTTGAGCCGCTGCTCGACTTTACCAAGGCGCTCGATAACGACATCGTGGTCCACCCCGAGGGCGACGTGACCTTTATGTTCCCGCAGGGCGGCGACGTCCCGCGCAACTTGGTATGCAGCGGCACGAGCGACTTTGGCGACTTGGACGAGGCCTTCGCCCAGAGCGACATCGTCTTTACCCGCACCTACACCAGCCAGGCCACGCAGACCGCGCCCATGGAAACCTTCCGCGCCTTCGCGACGACCGACGCGTTCGGGCGCATCTCGGTGACCACCTCTACGCAGGTGCCCTTCCACGTGCGCCGCATGGTCGCGCAGTCGCTCGATATCCCGCAGTCGCAGGTGCAGGTCATTAAGCCGCGCATCGGCGGCGGCTTTGGCTCCAAGCAGACGGGCTGCTGCGAGATCTTTGTTGCGTTTGTGACCCAGCAGACCGGTCGTCCGAGTTACTGCTGCTACACCCGTGAGGAGACCATCACTGCGGGCAACTCGCGCCACCAGATGCAGATGACCGTTAAGCTGGGCGCCATGAACGACGGTACCATCACGGCCATCGATCTGCACACGCTGTCCAACGCCGGCGCGTATGGCGAGCATGCTACCACGACGATCGGTCTTTCGGGCCACAAGAGCTTGCCCATCTACAACCACGTGAAGGCGAGCCGCTTTAGCTGGGACGCCGTCTACACCAATACCAACCGCGGCGGCGCGTATCGCGGCTACGGTGCCACCCAGGGCCAGTTTGCCGTGGAGAGCGCCGTCAACGAGCTCGCCGATATGCTGCACATGGACCCCGCCGACCTGCGCCTTAAGAACATCGTGCGCGAGGGCGAGATCATGCCGCAGTACTACAACGAGAAGCTCAACGCCTGCGCGCTCGACCGCTGCCTGCTGCGCGCGATGGACATGATCGGTTGGCGCGACAAGCCGCTAGCCATCGACCTGGGCGATCGCGTGCGTGCTCTGGGCTGCGCGCTCACCATGCAGGGCTCGGGCATTTCCAACGTGGATATCGCCGGCATCGACATGCGCCTGGAAGAGGACGGCTTCATTACCATCGGCACCGGCGCCACCGATAACGGCATGGGCGTCGACACGATCCTGGCGCAGATTGCCGCCGAGGAGCTGGGCGTTGAGAGCTCGCTGATCGTGGTGCGCGGCGTGGACACCGACGTTTCGCCGTTCGATGCCGGCTCGTACGCGAGCTCGGGCACGTACGTGACGGGCCTTGCCGCCAAGAACGCCGCAACCGAGCTGCGTGAGAAGATTTGCGCCAAGGCTGCCCAGATGTGGGACGTGGACGCCGCCGACGTGGTCTTCGATGGCCAGTACGTGCGCCTGTCCGACGAGCGTGCCGCGCGCGAGCAGAACCGCTATCTCACGCTGCGCGACTTTGCCAACCTGTGCGTCAAGAACATCGCGGGCGGCGACGCGCTCACCTCGCATGCCTCTGCCTGCCTGCCCGTTTCGCCTCCGCCTTTTATGGCCGGCATTGCCGAGGTCGAGGTCGACAAGGCTACCGGCAAGGTGGCTGTGGTGGACTATGCGGCGGCTGTGGACTGCGGCACTGTGATCAATGAGGCGCTCGCGCGCGTCCAGGCCGAGGGCGGCATTGCCCAGGGTATCGGTCACGCGCTCTACGAGATCGTCGAGCACGACGACCGCGGCCGCCTGCGCACCGGTAACTTTATGAGCTACAAGCTGCCCACGCGCCTGGATATCGGCAGTATTCGCGTGGCCTTTGAGCCGAGCTACGAGCCGACGGGCCCGTTTGGCGCCAAGTCGATCGGCGAGGTCGTCATCAACACGCCGCTCGCCGCCGTCGCCTCGGCCGTCGCACACGCCACCGGCCACCAGGTTCGTTCGCTGCCGATCACGCCCGAGAAGGCCCTGCTGGGGGAGTAGACGAGGCGACGCATCCGCCGCTCTTTGCCTAGCCCGGGGAAACTGCAGCCCACTTTTCGACCGAATTGTGGGCTGCAGTTTCCGTTTGAGGCCCTCGGCGGAAAGTGCATCCCGGAATAGGGGCTCAAAACGGGTTGCAGTTTCCGGTTGATGGCTATAGCGGAAGCCGCATCCCATTCCGAGGCCCCAAGCT
>CABUQY010000112.1 GCA_902493915.1 uncultured Collinsella sp. | reverse complement strand
TGACCTACCCGACGCGCCTGGAATCGGGCACTGTGACGATCGAACGCCGCATTGGCGGAGATGACGCGCCCGATTTGGGCGTTCAATATGTGATGGCGCGTTACGGCTATACCGATAGCTATCCCGAGGCCGCGCTAGACGAGGCCGAGGGGCTTTCGCTCGATGTGTCCGCGGCGCTTAAGGACCCGCTCCGCCGCGATCTGCGCGACCGCTTTGTCATCACGATCGACCCGGTCGACGCGCGCGACTTTGACGATGCCATTTCGTTGGAGCGCACGCCCGAGGGTGGCTACAAGCTGGGTGTGCATATCGCCGACGTCTCGCACTATGTGGCTTGGGACGGGCATATCGATCTTGAGGCTCGCCATCGTACGACATCGGTGTATCTGGCCGATCGCGTGCTTCCCATGCTGCCCGAACGCCTGTCCTGTGACCTGTGCTCGCTTCGCCCTGACGAGGACCGTCTTGCGTTTACCGTCGATATCGAGCTCGATGCGCAGGGTCGCGTGCGGCATTTCGATCCGTACCCCAGCGTGATTCGCTCGCGTGTGCGTATGGACTATGACGGCGCCGAGGCGCTGCTGGTGCGTGCCGGCGCGGTTGAGTATTCGGTGTTGGAAGGCGCCGCTGAGGATGTTGCGGCTGCCGAGGCCTTGCGCGAGGAAGCGCTTGAGCGCGGTCTTGCGTGCGAGGAGGCCGCCCGCGGCTACAACGTCGACCTCGGCGATTTTCTTGTCGCCGCCAACGAACTCGCCGAGCTTCGCCGCCATATTCGCCGTGCGCGCGGTTCGGTCGACTTCGATACGGCTGAGATTCGCGCTCTGTTGGACGAGGACGGCGTGCCCGTGCAGATTGTGGCGCGCGAGCGCTCGTGTGCCACGTCGCTGATCGAGGAAGCCATGCTGCTCGCCAACGAGTGCGTGGCCGAGTGGCTTGCCGACCGCGATATCGAGGCCTGCTACCGCGTGCATGAAGACCCCAGCCCCGACAGCCTTCACGGCGCCGCCGTGGCACTGGCTCAGCTGGGTATTATCGACGATCGCCGTGCTGCCGGTATTGCCCTAGGGAGCCCCGATGAGCTGCAGGCTGCAGTCGATGCTGCCGCCGGTACGGCCAACGCACCGCTCGTTAACACGCTGCTTCTGCGCAGCATGCAGCGCGCGCTGTACAAGCCGCGCAACGAGGGCCACTTTGCGCTCGCCGCGCCGTGCTACTGTCACTTTACGAGTCCCATCCGTCGCTACCCCGATCTGGTGGTGCACCGCGTGCTCAAACTGCAGTTGGCCTATGAGCGGCTCGGCGGCAAGGACGCCTTGGTCCGTACGCCGCGGCTGATCGGCAAGGGGCGCGAGTCGCTGCCGCGCATTCTGCCGCAGATCTGCCGCGCATGCAGCGATGCCGAGCGCGCGGCAGATGCCGCCAGCCATGCGACGCAAAAGATCAAGATCGCTCAGTACTATGAGGACCGTCTGGGCGAGCGCTATGCCGGAACCGTCTCGTGGGTTAGCAGCATGGGCCTCTTTGTGCGCTTGGACCTGACGCAGGTCGAAGGCTTGGTTTCAATCAAGAGCCTGGGCAACGAGTGGTTTGAGTTCGACGAGGACGCGCTTGCGCTGACGGGCGCCGACACAGGGACTCGCTATGAACTGGGGCAGCGCGTGATCATCGAGGTCTCGCGCGTCAATACCACGCGTGGGCACTTGGACTTTAAGCTTATCCATTAGCCAAATCTCGACTCATGGCGGGAGAGCGGAGGGCGGTCTTTCGGGGCCGCCCTCCGCATTTGGATCATGGCTACCTTGCCGTCTGCTCGGCCGCCCGCTTACCTGCTATTCGAGAGGTAAAACCTACCAAAATAAACCTGTCCCTTTTTGGCAGGTTTACAAGAAAGCGGGGATGAGATGGCGACGGTGTATGGTTATGCGCGGGTGAGTTCGCGCGATCAGAATCTAAATCGGCAGCTGGATGCGCTGGGCGCCTATGGCGTGGGCTCGGCGAATATTTATGCCGACCATGCGAGCGGCAAGGACTTCGATCGCCCGCGGTATCGCGAGCTGCTGCACATCCTGGGAGACGGGGACGTGCTGGTGGTGCTTTCTATCGACCGACTTGGCCGTAATTACTCCGAGATTCTTGAGGAATGGCGACGCATTACCAAGGAGCTCGGGGTTGCCATTGTGGTGTTGGACATGCCATTGCTTGACACGCGCGCCAGGGCCAGCGGCGCGCCGGATGTGACCAATACCCTGATTGCCGATATTGTGCTACAACTGCTGAGCTACGTGGCGCAGGTGGAGCGCGAGAATATTCATCGGCGCCAAGCGGAGGGGATTGCAGCGGCGCGGGCGCGAGGGGTCCGTTTCGGTCGACCTCGCAAGCCGTGCCCTCCTCAGTTTGAGCTGGTACGCGATAGCTATGAGGCAGGCGATATTACCCGCAGCCAGGCAGCAAAGTGCCTGGGCGTGTGCGTGGGGACGTTCGATCGCTGGATGCGCGAGGCGGGGTAGGGGTTTGCGTCGCTTTGGCGCTTCCTGTTGCGATTCAAATTTTGATACGGTGACGATGTCATTTGGGGCTACACTCGCTGATATTCAAAAAAGGAGGTAGGCCCTTGGCGCGCGTAAAACAAATAATCGGATGGACCGCGATCGTTCTGTTTACTGCAACGCTGGCGGGCATCTGGGTGCTGACGGAGCAAAATGCGGTGGAGACGTCGTTGCTGAGCGAGTCCACCGCGCGTGTGGTGGAGGGTCAAGCTACGGGCGTACAGGCTGCCGATGTCGCGGGTGAAGCTCAGACCGAGAATGGGATGACCGGGGGCACCGATTCGGCTGCTTCGAATGTCCGGTCTGGCCGACTTGCTTCCATTCGCATGTGGGTGGGCACGAACGTCCGTCGCGTTGCCCATACCGTAGAGTTTTTCTTCGTCGGATTGTTCGCCTCGGTGGTCGTGGTTTGCTTTTCCAGGCGTCCGTGGAGCGTATGCTCCCGTTGCGTGCCCGTGTTGCTCTTTTGCGCCGTCTGCTCCGTTGGCGATCAGGTACATAAGATCTTTGTTCCCGGCAGGCATTTCGACGTTATCGATTTAGGATTCGATGCTGCGGGCTATGTTACCGCGATGCTGTTGGTATTGCTGGCAGCGGTGTTGGTGCGCCATGCGACTCGGCCGATCGGCGCCCATGCGAGGCGCTAGCCGGTAACAAGCCCGTTTTTGATAATGCGACCTTGTTGAATTATTTTGTGTCGCGCGTATTTCCGAGCGGTCGGATTTGAGGGGCGAGCGGTAGAACGCTCGCCCTTTGTGCGCCACGATGCGGCACAATGTACCGTAAAAGCTGTTTATATCCGGTACGAATCGTTCGTTGGTCTTTAATTCTTCTCAACGGAGGTGTTTGAGATGGCAAACGGATTGCTTTTGCGGCTTCGCGAGCGTGAGCTCAGCGCGAGCCCGGCGGAACGCAATGTCATCGCATATGTAAGCGCTCATCCGCACGAGGTGGTCGTGCTGTCCGTCCGCGGTCTTGCCGATGCCACGTTCTCCTCGCCCTCGAGCATTTTGCGCTTTTGCAAGCGCTTGGGTTTTGCGGGCTACAAGGAGTTCCAGCGCGAACTGATTGCCGAGCTGGCGCTCTTGGGTGACAAGAAAGACGTTGCCCTCGAGGACATCTCCATGGATGACAGCGTCGAACGTATCGTGGGGAAGGTGATGAAAAGCAACGTGCGCACGATCGAAGCGACGGCGCGAACGCTCGATTACACCGTCTTGGAGCGATGTGCGGCCTATCTTAAGCGGGCACGCGCGGTCAATCTGTTCGGTATCGGTGCCTCTCGTTTGGTCGCGCACGATCTGGCGCAAAAGCTCATGCGTGTCGACAAAGAGTGCCATCTGTACGACGACTGGCATGATCAGCTCTTGTGTGCCAAGAACATGCATGAGGGCGATATGGCAATCGCCTTTAGCTACTCGGGCTTGACGCAAGAGGTGCTGGACTGCGCCGCCGAGGCCCAACGTCACAACTGTCCCGTTGTGGCCGTGACCAAAGTAGATGGATCATCCAAGCTTGCCACCATGGCCGATGCCGTGCTCGGCGTCGCTGCGAGTGAGCCCTTGGTCCGCAGCGGTGCCATGGCTTCGCGTATGGCCCAGCTTATGGTTGTCGATGCCCTGTACGCTGCTTACGTTGCCAGCGACTACGAACGAGCGACGCATGTCATTAAGCAAAACTACATCGAGAAACAGGAAAGATGAGGTGAATGAAATGCTCGATTTAACAAAATTCACGACCGAACAGCGTAATCAAAGGTCAATGAACCTCGATACGATGACATCGCTGCAGATCGTCACGACGATGAACGATGAGGATCTTCGTGCCGTCCAGTCGGTCACAAAAGTGCTGCCCCAGGTTGCCACAGCAATCGACTGGGCTGCTGAGGCACTCGAGCGCGGCGGGCGCG
>CABUQY010000111.1 GCA_902493915.1 uncultured Collinsella sp. | reverse complement strand
TCGCATCATCGGCTAACGGTGGACCGTATAGCGTAACGGTCACAACTTCCGCAGCTCTACAAATCGAGGCGCCCTTTCCGGAGCGCCTCGATTGCGCGTATCAAATTGTCGCCACGCCCTACAGCGCGCCGGAACCGGCTTGCATCATGCCGCCGGAGCCCGAGGTCACGCCGCCGCTCACGGGCGCGACGTTGCCGGTGTGCGGAGCCGCCGGGGCGGTATCGCCACCGAGCGTGCCCGCCGGACGCGGTGCCGGAATCTCGCCCGTGCCGTGACTAAAGACAAACTTGCCGTCGGCCACATCGCACTGAACGGTATCGCCCTCGCCCCACTCACCGGCCAGCAGTTCCTCGGACAGCGGGTCCTCAATGAGCTTTTGGATGGCACGGCGCAGCGGACGCGCGCCATTGGTGAGGTCGGTGCCCTCGGCCACAATCTTGTCGTAGGCCGCATCGGTGAGCTTGATGTTCATGCCGTTGGCAATCAGGCGTTGACGCAGGTCGTCCACCAGCAGGTGCGCGATCTTGGTCAGATTCTCGCCCGAAAGCTTCTGGAACACCACGATGTCGTCGATACGGTTGAGCAGCTCGGGGCGGAACAGGCGCTTAAGTTCGCCCATCGCACGACCCTTAATCTCGCTCGAGGTAAGACCCTGCTCGCCGGTGGTGCCAAAGCCAACGCTCGCATCCTGCGCAATCTCGCGGGCGCCCACGTTGGACGTCATGATGATCACGGTGTTGCGGAAGTCAACCGTCTTGCCCTGGCTATCGGTCAGACGACCCTCCTCCAGCACCTGCAGCAGGATGTTGAAGATGTCGGGATGCGCCTTCTCGATCTCGTCGAACAGCACGACCGAGTACGGGTGGCGACGAACGGCCTTGGTGAGCTGGCCGCCCTCGTCGTGACCGACGTAACCCGGAGGGCTACCGATGAGCTTGGAGACCTCGAACTCGCTACCGAACTCGGACATGTCGAAGCTGATGAGTGCATCCTTGCTGCCAAAGAGGTACTCGGCGAGCGTCTTGGCGAGCTCGGTCTTGCCCGTGCCGGTGGGACCCAGGAAGATAAAGCTGCCGCCGGGGCGACGCGGGTCCTTGAGCGGCGAACGGCTGCGGCGCACGGCCTTGGCAACTGCCTCGACAGCCTCATCCTGACCGATGATGCGCGTCTTGAGCACGCTTTCGGCTTGCAGCAGGCGACGGCTCTCGCTCTCGGTAAGCGAGGACACCGGCACGCCCGAAGTCACGGACACGATGTCGGCGATCTGAGAGACATCGATGGTGAGCGGGCTGGCGTCGAGCTCGGCGGTCCAGGCGGCCTTGGCCTCGGCGAGTTCAATCTCGGCGGCCTTCTGCTGCTCGGTGATCTCGGCGGCCTTGTTCATGTCGTCGCTCTCGGTGGCCTCCTGCGCGGCGGCCTTGAGCTCCTCTATGCGATGCTCGGCCTCGCGCACCGGCTCGGGCGCGCGATTCGCGGCGATGCGAGCGCGTGCGCCGGCCTCGTCAATGAGGTCGATGGCCTTATCGGGCAGGAAGCGATCCTGGATGTAGCGGTTGGAAAGGTTCGCGGCGGCCTCGATAGCACCCTGCGTATAGCGCACATGGTGGTGCTCCTCGTAGCGCGGCTTGAGCGCGGTCAGGATCTTGACCGTGTCCTCGACGCTCGGCTCCTCGACATCGATGGTCTGGAAGCGACGCTCGAAGGCCGGATCCTTGGTGAGGTACTTGCGGAATTCCTCGGCCGTGGTGGCGCCGATAATCTGGAAGGCGCCGCGCGCGAGCACGGGCTTGAGCATGGAGCTCGCGTCGATGGAGCCCTCGGCAGAACCGGCACCGATGATGGTGTGCATCTCATCGATAAACAGGATGACGTCGTCGGCCTCGGTGGCCTCCTGGATCACGTTCTTGAGGCGCTCCTCAAACTCGCCACGATACTTGGCGCCCGCCACGAGGCCCGGCAGGTCGAGCGTCCAGATATTCTGGTTCATGAGGTTCTCGGGCACGTTGCCGGCTGCAATCTGCTGAGCCAGGCCCTCGACGATGGCCGTCTTGCCCACGCCGGGGTCGCCCAGAATGAGCGGGTTGTTCTTGGTGCGGCGCGAAAGAATTTCCATCATACGCTGGACTTCCTTTTCGCGACCGATCACGGGGTCGAGCTCGCCATCGCGCGCCTTCTGCGTGAGGTTGGTCGCGAACTGCTTAAGCGTATCGGTGCCACTCCCCTTTTGCTGAGAGGCATCCGAGCCGCTAAAGAACGGCAGGCCCGCACCGGGACGACCAGCACCGGCGCCGGCGAGCGGACGCTTCTTGTCCTGGTCCTTGGCAGTGAGTTTCTCGATAGCCTTTTTGATGGAGGCGGACGACACACCCAGGCGCATGAGGATGTCCATGGCCATGCCGTTGCCCTCTTCGACGATTCCGATCAGCAAGTGCTCGGTCGACACGTAGGTCTGGTTGTTCTCACGCGCCACGCGGAATGAACGCTCCATCACACTAATGACGAGCGGCGTAAAGGCGAGCTTGGCCGCCTCGGTCTCCTCACTGGGCTCGGGAACCGTGGTCTGGACCTCCTTGAGGGTGTCCATGATGTCGTCGTAGGAGATATCAAGCGAGCGCAGCGCCTCGGCAGCGATGCCCTCGTCCTCCTTGGCGAGTGCGAGCAGCAGGTGCTCGGTGCCCACCTTATTTGAGTGCAGATCGAGCGCCTCCTGTTTGGCCATCGACATGACCTTGCGCGCTCGATCGGTAAATCTATCTAACATGCTCGTTTCCTTACATGAGTTCATCGAAATCAAAACGCCCGCCCGTCGGCGGCGCTTTTGTCTCTTTACCCACAGGTTGTCTATGTTAACAGCTGGAGGAATATCTATAAACCCGGCTCACATGAATGCAGGTTATGACCGCATCGCGGGACTCACCGCGCGATGCGCGACAGGCGCCCCGCAAGAGAAACCCTAGGCGTCTTTCACCACGTCGGGACTCGTCGCACGCGATGCGCGATAGGCATCGGCCTCCTTGGAGACGCGTTCGAGCAGCTCGGATGTATCGACGCCCTCGACTTGCGCGACCGTTTCCACCGTCTGCATGGCGACCGCCCTCAGGTACGCGCACGCGCTGTCCCCCGGCTGCTCGAGGTCTATCTCCTCGCCGCCCTCCCGGGCAAAGCCGACCGCCATCACAAAGCCCATGATGCCCGAGACCAGAAAGCCCACCGCAAAGCTCGAATCTGCCTTGAGCTCTTCTCCGTCGGGGTGGACGATCTCTCTCACGCGGTCGATGATGATCGTATGGATGCCCTGCACGACCTGCTCGGCGGCACCCGCCCTCATGGTGATGACGATGCGCCGCAGCAGGCAGCGGACGTCGCGCCGGTCGAACGCCGAAAGGTCGCCCTCGCTCGAAAAATGCCAGAGGGCATCGGTGATGAGCTCGTTATCCTGCAGCAGCTGGGCTATGGCGATGGCGACGAGTTCATCGAAATCGTGAAAATAGTAGTAAAACGTTCCGCGATTGCACTGGGCGGCGCGGGTCACCTCGCCAACCGACAGCTCGAAGATGCTGTTGTTCTCGATGAGCTCCCAAAACGCCTCGATGATACGGGTGCGTGCATCGGGCGCATCGGCGTCCTTACGCGGTCTCGCCATGCGCCTCACCGCACCCCTGCGCCTTGGCGTTCATGATGAGCATCTGAAGACGGTTCTCCACGTTGGCGAAGCTCACGTCGGGATCGTAGTCGAGCGGCAGGAACTGCGCCGTGGGATACTGCTCCTTGAGCGCATGGATGAGCCCGCGCCCCACGACATGGTTGGGCAGACACCCGAACGGCTGCAGGATCACGAAGTTGCGGCAGCCGCGCTTGGCGTGCTCGAGGATCTCCGCCGGAATCAGCACGCCCTCGCCCGCATCGAACGTATGGTGCAGGATCTTATCGCTCGCGCGCACGAGCTCGGGCATGCGCGTCGGCGGCTCGTAGAGCGGGCTCGCCGCGCCCAGGCGGTCGCAACGGTCGTGCGCGAGCTCGAACAGGTTGTCCGCCGTGGCGTACCAGGCCTTTTCGGGCAGCGACAGGTCGACGTGGAACTCGCGCGACTGCGCATGCTTGTAGAAATAGGTCTTGCGGATCACGTCGGTCATGCGCGCCTCGATGACCTCGAGCCCGTTGTCCTCGAGGTAGCGCTCAATCTCGTGGTTGGCGCCGAGATGGAAATTGAGCAGGTACTCGCCCACGATGAGAACGGTCGGATGCGGGTTCGAGCGGTCGTACGGAACGGCGTCCATGATCGCAAGCGCGCGTTTGAAGCCCGTCGCCTGGCCTCTCAGCCCGGAGCGCTCCATGCCCTCGATAACCTCATCGAGCGCGCGGTCGAACGCAGCGTCCGCCGCGCCCTTCTCGAGCTCGTAGGGACGGATGCGCCTAAGCATGGCCTCGAGGGCATCGATCATGGGAAGACCGTAGGCGATCTGGATGCTCGGGCCAAGGCCGAGCTTGAAGCCCGGATGCGCATTGTGGGCATC
>CABUQY010000110.1 GCA_902493915.1 uncultured Collinsella sp. | reverse complement strand
TGATCATGGATGTGCCGATGGTCGCGATGCGCAGCATACGTCCCCCTTGCGTTGTTTGGTCTACAGGATGAGTGTAGCGCGTGGGGATATAAAACTGCGCGAAAACGATATTACAGGTCGCTCTCGCTAAAGCCGGTGTCGATATCGAGGTTGCCGCCGTCGGCCGCCGTGGTGGCGAGCTCATCGCAGCGCTCGTTGAGCTCATGACCGGCGTGACCCTTAACCCAGATGAATTCAACCTTATGCTTGCTTTTGGCGGTGAGTAGGCGCTCCCACAGATCGCGGTTCTTGACGGGCTGCTTGTTGGCGGTTTTCCATCCGCGTTTTTTCCAGCCGTCGATCCAGTGCTTGTTAAAGGCATTGACGACGTACTGCGAATCGGAATGGACTTCGACCTCGCAGGGGCGGTTGAGTGCCTCGAGCGCCACGATAACGGCCATGAGCTCCATGCGGTTGTTGGTGGTCTTGGCGTAGCCGCGCGAAAGCTCAGAGGTGAAGGTCTTGCCGGCGGGGTTGGTGTATTTGAGCACGGCGCCGTAGCCGCCGCGTCCCGGATTTGATCGGGCCGAGCCGTCGGTATAGATGATGACCTTCACATGGTTCCTTTCGTTGGGTACGTTTCGCGTGAGTGACCATTGTAGCGCCATGCCCGCCGGGGGCTAGCAATCTACGATTTCTACCCCGTCTTCCGACAGTTGGTTGGCATGGATGATGCGGTTGAGCTCGTCGAGGTATTGCTGCAAGAGGGGAGAGGGCTTGCGGTCGTCATGCATGATGTAGCCCACATGCATCGTCGGGGCGTCTGCCAGGGGGATCGAGGCCATGCCCCACTGCATTTCGCTGGAGAGTACGCCGGTCGACAGCGCATAGCCGTTCGAGGTGATAAGCAGGTTGGTGAGCGTCCCGCGGTCGGATACGCGGATATTGCGGTTGCAGGGAATATAGCTAAACGGTTCCTCGGCGTAATAGAAGGAGTTCGAGGTTCCCTGCTCAAAGCTGTAGCGCGTATAGGGCGTGAGGTCGGCAAGGGACAGCTGCGAACGGCGTGCGAGCGGGTGGCGTTCGCTGACGAACACGTGGACTTTTGCATTAAAGAGGGGATGAAAGCTCGCTCGGGCATCGGTAAAGGCCTTCTGCAAGACACGGGTATTAAAGTCATCCAGATAGAGGATGCCGATATCGCTGCGAAACGCGCGCACGTCGTCGATAATCTGCGCTGTGGTGGTCTCGCGCATGATGAACTCGAACTTGCTGTCGCGGCAGCGCTCGACCACGTTGACAAAGGCCTCGACCGAAAAGGCGTAGTGTTGGGCGGAAATGGCGAGGCGGGCTTGCGGGGTACCGCCGTCCTCGTAGCGGGCCTCGAGCATGTCGGCCTGCTCTACGACCTGGCGTGCATAACCCAAAAGCTCGGTGCCGTCGTTGGTGAGTGCAACACCGCGGCTGGAGCGCGTAAAGATTTCGATATGAAGTTCCTGCTCCAGGCTTTTGACGGCATTGGAGATATTGGACTGTGCCGTATAGAGGCGCTGGGCTGCGGCGTTGATCGAACCGGATTCTGCCACGGCGATCAAAAAGCGAAGCTGTTGGAGGGTCATCGGCGCCCGTCCTTTCGATAGCTATCTATAAAACCGATAACAGGTTAGCGCTTTTAAGTGATTGACCGAGGGAAACAATGCTCGTACTATTCAAAACACACAAAGGCGGTAGGTAATTAAGCCAACCACGGAACCGGGATGCGAAAGGAGGCCCGCATATGAATTGCTTACCAAGACGAATGCCGGGCTCCTGTTTGCGCCCGTTGGCGTAATCAGGAGATAGCGACTTACTTCTCTCACTCTTATTACTTTTGTTCGATCAAGGAGATCATCATGAGCCAGTTCATCAACAACCCCGAGCACACCTTTGGTTTCGATACCCTGCAGCTGCACGTTGGCCAGGAGAGCGCCGATCCCGCATCCGACTCCCGTGCCGTACCTATCTACCAGACCACGAGCTATGTGTTCCGTAACTCCCAACACGCCGCCGACCGCTTTGGTCTTGCCGACGCCGGTAACATCTACGGCCGTCTGACCAACTCCACCCAGGGCGTCTTCGAGGACCGTATCGCCGCCCTCGAGGGTGGCGTGGCAGGTCTTGCCGTCGCCTCTGGCGCCGCCGCCATCACCTATACCCTGCAGGCTCTTGCCCAGGCCGGTGACCACGTGGTGGCTCAGAAGACCATCTACGGTGGCTCCTACAACCTGCTGGAGCATACGCTCTCTCAGTTTGGCGTCGAGACCACGTTTGTCGATGCCCATAACCTGGAAGAGGTCGAGGGTGCCATCAAGGACAACACCACGGTCATCTATCTCGAGACGCTCGGCAACCCCAACTCCGACATCCCCAACATCGACGCCATCTCCGAGATCGCCAAGAAGCGCGGTCTGCCGGTTGTCGTCGATAACACCTTCGGCACCCCGTATCTGTTCCGTCCGCTGGAGCATGGTGCCAACATCGTCGTCCACTCCGCAACCAAGTTCATCGGTGGCCACGGCACCTCGCTGGGCGGTGTGATTGTCGATGGCGGCAACTTTGACTGGAAGGCGAGCGGCAAGTATGCGCAGGTCGCCGAGCCCAATCCCTCCTACCATGGCGTCTCGTTTGCCGAGGCTGCCGGCCCTGCCGCCTTCGCGACCTATGTCCGCGCCATCCTGCTTCGTGACGAGGGTGCCTGCATCAGCCCGTTTAACGCATGGGTCCTGCTCCAGGGCACCGAGACCCTGTCTCTGCGCGTCGACCGCCATGTCGAGAACACCAAAAAGGTCGTTGAGTTCCTGACCGGGGACAGCCATGTTGCCAAGGTGAACCACCCGAGCCTGCCTGAGCACCCCGATCACGAGCTCTATCAGAAGTACTTCCCCCGTGGCGGTGCTTCGATCTTTACCTTTGAGATTAAGGGTGGCCAGGAGGCAGCCTGGAAGTTCATCGATCATCTGCAGGTGTTCTCGCTGCTCGCCAACGTGGCCGACGTCAAGTCGCTCGTCGTACACCCGGCTACCACCACGCACTCCCAGCTTTCTGCCGAGGAGCTCGCCGAGCAGAACATCACGCCCTCCACGATCCGTCTTTCCATCGGTACCGAGAACGCCGAGGATATCATTTGGGATCTGAAGCAGGCCTTCGCCGCGCTGGACGAGTAAGGCGACTTGTGCAAGGACCCCTTGCGACTCGATAGGTATAACTGCATAAAATGCCTGCTCAAGGCGCCTGTGTGAACTATGGTTGCACAGGCGCCTTTTTTGCATAGAGAGGGTGCAAAAACAGGGTTTTTGGCACGCTTTATGCATTCGAGTTGTGGAAAACTCCTGTTAAGAGGATGTGAGTTTTACGCAATTGACGTGCGCCTTTTGAGTAAAACCGCAGGTCGCGATTTGCTCGGGGTACTATGCAGCGCGATCGAATCACACGCAGCTCAAACGCAGCAAAAACACACTACGGAG
Organism: uncultured Collinsella sp.; assembly: GCA_902493915.1. Lineage (GTDB taxonomy): Bacteria > Actinomycetota > Coriobacteriia > Coriobacteriales > Coriobacteriaceae > Collinsella. The sequence goes on along the minus strand of CABUQY010000110.1, from coordinate 1,040 downwards.
GTTTCCTGCTACATGAGGATCGATTCACGAAAACCGAAAGCCGCCGCCCTTTCCGCCGCTCTGACTGTGGCACTTTTGGCGGGCGCCGGCGCAACTGATGCCCACGCGGCAACACTATCCGATACGGTCGGATCTACGCCGTCCGAGGCGACGCTGGTGCAGCCCGTCGACTACCGCGGCGATGGTTATGGCTCTATGCAGGAGTGGAATGCCTCGATGGGGGCCAAGCGCGACTCCCTGGAGATGCGCGCTCAGATCATTATGAATATGTATGGCGACTATGCTACCGATGACGAGCGCGCTGTGCTGCAGGGTTGCATCGACGGTGCGGGTAGCCTGTTGACGATGGGGGAGGTCGACGCCAAGTCGACCGAGCTCGATGAGCTGCGCGCTGCGCTTGAGGATGCCAAGTGCGAAGCGCTCGAGGCTGCCGCCGAGGCGGAGGCTGCCGAGGCCGCCCAGGCTTCGTACTACAACGCCGGTTACACTCCGTCTTACGCGTCTGCCGCGTCCTACGCGAACGGATCGGGCCTGACGCGCTCTGCGGGTGTCAATAACTACAACGGGCGCCGCGAGACCTATTACAGCAGCAATGTGCTTTATCACTATCGCACGGGCGAATGGACTCAGGATTCTGAGGGCTTCTGGCGCGATTCCGACGGCTATTACGTTGTTGCCGCGGGCGATATGGCCCAGGGCTCGACCTTTACGGGCTCCAAGGGTGATTGCAAGGTCTATGACTCCGGCTGCGCTGCCGGAACCACCGACTACTACACCGGTTGGTAATTTTTCTGCATCACGGATATTTGGCGGACGGGCGTCTTTACCGAGCTTTAGGGCAACGTAAAGCCGCCCGTTCTTTATGCGCGTCTGAGTTAACAGAGCCCTTACCGTGGCGGTACGCTGGGCGTATGGATGCGGGGCACACTGGTTCTTGAGAAATAAGGTCTTTCTCTTGGAGGAAGTGGTCTTGTGAATGCTCGAGATATTGCCGTTGCCGCCGTCGCGTTGATGCTTGGCTGCCTTGGCCCCACGGCCGC
>CABUQY010000109.1 GCA_902493915.1 uncultured Collinsella sp. | reverse complement strand
CGGTGTCCCAACTCAACGATGCCGCTGCGGCCCTCAATGCGCGCGCCAAGGATATCGATGCGATGGCCGATCAGCTCCGCAGCCTTGCCGACCAGGTGAGCGATGAGAATTTGAAGGACGGCCTCAAGTCCGCCGCGACGTCGCTGGGCAGAATCGCCGTTGAGTACCGCAACAATGCCAAGGATCTGGCGGCTACCGCGAAGTCTCTCTCCGATAGCATGGCCGAGGTCAACAACTCGCGTGCCGAGGTCGATCAGGCCATCGCTGATGCCAAGGCCGGCATCGCGGGTGCCAAATCCGATTACGATTCCACGTTCTCGGTTAAGGCCAAGGAGCTCAAGAAGACGGTTTCGGGCATTCTGGACTCGCTTGATGGCATCTCGGGCGACCTGGATAGCGCCGTAGGCGGCCTGACCGACGCATCCGGTTCGCTGGCAAAGGGCCTCTCCAAGGCTGCAAAGCTGGTCAACAAGGCTTCTGATCAGCTGGGCGAGGCGTCGGACAAGATCAGCGCGTTTAAGGACGAGCTCGACGGCGCCTTGATGTCGGATGACCTCGCTACGATCAAGACGATGATCGGCAATGATCCCGAGGGTCTGGCCGTGTCGCTTTCCGGCCCCGTCGCGCTCGATCGCAAGCCGGTCTATCCGATCCGCAACTACGGTTCGGCCATGGCACCGTTCTACACGATTCTGTCGCTCTGGGTCGGCTCGATCGTGCTGGCGGCCATGATGAAGGTCTCGGTTGACGACGAACTCATCAATGAGCTGATCCCCGTGCGCTTGCACGAGATCTACCTGGGCCGTTACCTGTTCTTTGGCGGTCTGGCCCTGCTGCAGGCAACGCTCGTGTGCGCGGGCGACATCCTGTTCTTTGGCATCCAGTGCGACAACCCGCTGCAGTTTGTGCTGGCGGGCTGGGTCGCGAGTCTCGTGTTCTCCAATATCGTCTACACGCTTACGGTGTCGTTTGGCGATATCGGCAAGGCGCTCGCCGTCGTGCTGCTGGTCATGCAGGTCGGCGGTTCGGGCGGCACGTTTCCCATCGAGATGACCGGCCCCGTGTTCCAGGCGATCTATCCGTTCCTGCCGTTTACTCACGGCATCAACGCCATGCACGCCGCCATGGCCGGTGCCTATCATATGGAGTACTGGGTTGAGCTGGGTATCTTGGCAAGCTATCTGATCCCGTCGCTGGCCCTGGGCGTCGTCTTCCGCCGTCCGGTCATCAAAGCCAACGACTGGATCATCGAAAAACTGGAGTCAACCAAATTGATTTAGTTCAGACACGTAAACGCTGTCAGAACATCGAGGCCTTCCAGTTTTACACTTTATTATGCTGGATTGCGATGCAACGCTGGTTGTTGCTACAGTAGCGGGGCGTGCCGGGGGTCCGGTGCGCCCCGTTTTTATTTGACCATGAGGCGGCACGCAGCCATACGCGTGCGGACACCACGCCCAGATTGAGTGTGAGGATGTTCCATGGCCCAATACGCTGCCAACGAAATCGAGAATATGCCCGATAGCCCTGTAGCCCGCGAAGACCTAGGTGCCGGCGGTGCCTCTCGCGGTGCCGGTGCGCGCTCGCCGCTGTTCTGGAAGGTCTTGCTGCTTTCGGTGGCGGTCATCTGGGGCTATTCCTTCACCACCATGAAGGATGCGCTCGATACCATTCCGGTGTTCGAGCTGCTCTACATTCGTTTTCTTCCGGCGTCGTTGGTCATGCTTGCCATCTTCCACGAGCGCATTGTTGCCCATTTCAACGCTCGAAACCTGATTGTTGGACTTGGCATGGGCGCGCTCATGTGGGGTGCCTACGGTTTGCAGACGATCGGCCTGGCACAGACCACGGCGGGCAAGAGTGCATTTTTGACGGGCACGTACTGCATCTTGGTTCCGTTTGCGAGCTACGTTCTAAGCGGCGAAAAGCTTACCCGTTACAACTTGGGCGCCGCGTTGCTGTGCCTGGCGGGCATTGGTCTGGTGGCGCTCGATAGCGTCGAGTTCAATGTCGGCGATGTCATCACACTGGGCGGTGCGGTCTTCTTTGCCATCCAGATGGCGGTGACCGCCAAGTATGGCCGCAAGATGGACATCAACGTCATCACGTTTTGGATGTTTGTGGGCAACGGCGTGCTGAGCCTGATCTCGTCGCTGCTATTCGAGATCCAAGCGCCGCTGTCCGTTTGGACGCCGAGCTTTATCAGTGTGATGGCGTTTCTCTCGGTGGGCTGCACATGTGTGGCTCTGCTCATCCAAAATGTCGGCCTGGCGCATGTCCCGGCTTCGACGGGCTCGCTGCTCCTTTCGATGGAGTCGCCTTCGGGTGTGCTGTTCTCGGTGCTGCTGATGGGGGAGGCGCTCACCTCGCGCCTGCTCGCCGGCTTCGCGCTCATCTTTCTTTCGATTATCTTGAGCGAGACGCATTTCGATTTTTTGCGTCGAAAGCCGCGCCCGCAATTGTAAACAATTTGTTGCGCCGCCTCCCGGGGCGGCATTTTTTATGCGTCGCCCTTAAAGTAGTACCTTGCACTTTACGCTATCAAAGTGCTTGCTGCAAAAACGTTACTGGAGGGCATCTATGGCACCAGCACTGTCCGATCTTCAACCGCAATCAGCGCCCAAGGCCACCGCGGCGGCGCAAGCCGCCATTGGCGACAGTCTGGTCAAAGAGGCTCAAACTTTTGCCGATGAGCTTGCCGCATGGCGTCACGATCTGCATCGGACGCCCGAACTTGGTAACGACCTCCCGCAGACCTCTGCGTATATCCAAGCGCGCCTGGCCGAGATGGACATCCCGTTTGCCACGCTCGTCGATGGTTCCTGTGTTGTGGGCCTTGTCGGTGCCGGTGCCACCGCGGCCCAGGGCAATGGCGTCTGCACGGACGAACAGGGCGGAACGGTCATTATGCTGCGTGGCGACATGGATGCCCTGCCCGTTGCCGAAGAGTCGGGCGAGCCTTTCGCCTCTACGAACGGCTGCATGCATGCTTGCGGTCACGATATGCACGCGACGGCGCTGCTTGGTGCGGCGCGCTTGCTCAAGGCCCGCGAGGCCGAGCTTGTCGACGCCAACGCTACCGTCAAACTGCTGTTCCAGCCGGGCGAGGAGACCTTTGAGGGGGCACGCGCTGCCATCGCCGACGGCTTGCTCGAGAACCCGCGTCCTCAGGCGGCTTTTGCCATGCATGTTAACAGCCAATCGCCGCTCGGCCTGGTGCTCTATGGGAGCCCGGCGCTTTCGGGCGTGTACGGTTTCCGCATCACGCTGCAGGGCAAGGGCGGACATGGCTCGAGCCCCGAGATCTGCATCGACCCCATCACGGCCGGCGTCCATGTGCACCTGGCGCTTCAGGAGCTCATTGCTCGCGAAGTGCCGGCGGCCAAGGAGGTCGCACTGACCGTGGGTAAGTTTGCCGGTGGCCAAGCGGCCAACGTCATTCCCGACACCTGCGTGCTCGAGGGAACGCTGCGCGGCTTTGATGTTGAGCTCATGGCTCACCTAAAGACCCGCATCGCGGAGGTCGTTAACGGCGTTGCCACAACATATCGTACGCCGGCGACCATCGAGACGCTTTCGGATGTTCCGCCGCTTGTACTCGACAGCGATATGACTCAGGCGTCGCTTGGCTATGTGGGCGCAGTGCTGCCCAAGGCGGCTTTCTTGCCGCTTTTCCATGCCATGGCGAGTGAGGACTTCGCGCTTATCTCGAGCGAGATTCCGAGTGCGTACTTTACCGTGGGCGCGGCCGTAACCGACACGGACGAACACTTTGCCCAGCACCATCCCAAGGCACGTTTTAACGATGCCGAGCTGCCGCTCGGTGCTGCGGCTTATACCGCCGTCGCTTTGGGCTATATCGCCGACCACAAGGAGTAACCAATGCCCCAGCAGCGTAAGTTCTTCCCCGGCTGGCTCGTGGTGACCTCCGGCTTCGTGATCATGGCCACGTGCTACACGATTTTCGTCAACTGCATGAGCCTGTTCCAACCGCTGATCGTCAGCGACCTCGGGATTACGCTTGCCCAGTACAATATCTCCAACGCTATCTCCACCGTGGTGAGTGTCGTGGGTTCGCTCGTTATCGGCCATGTTGCCGATAAGGTGAGTGGCCGCATATTGGGCTCGCTCACCGTTATCGCTACCTCAGCGGTGCTTGCTGGCATGAGCTTTGTCGGTGAGCTGTGGCAGGTCTACGTGCTCTTTGCCGTTTCGGGCTCCTTTGCGAGCACCTGGATCGTGTGCTTGGCGTGCTCCGTGGTCATGCTCGTGTTCCTGCTGGTATCCGAGCCCATCGCCGCCAAGCTGCGCGCGAGCGTGGCGGGGGAGTAGGCGTCCGTCGCTCTTTTCTGTTCGTCCCGTTCTGTCCGTGGCCGCCTTGGAAGCCGAATGGATGCTCGTACCATCATTCGGTTTCCAAGGCGGCCACGGGCCTACGAAATGATCCCTATTCCTCCGTCCCCAAGGGATCACGTGATCCGAAGGGGACGGAGGAAAAGGGATCACAAACAGCGGCGGCGCGTCTGGCCGAACGAGTCCCCAT
>CABUQY010000108.1 GCA_902493915.1 uncultured Collinsella sp. | reverse complement strand
GACTACGTGCTCGAGAAGGTCGGTACCGACTACCTCACCGAGCCTTTCTTTATCGAGGCCGACCGTCGCGGTCGCGATCGCGAGGACCTGCCCGATTACAACGTGAAGATTACCGCGTGCATGTGCTTCTCGCGCACCTTCATGATGCAGGAGTACTACCACAACTCATCGTGGCTCGAGAATGGCGGCTCACCCGAGAAGGCGGCCCGCAGCGCTCTGACCAGCGCCATCGATACCTACATTAAGCAACAGGGCAAATACAACAAAAACGAGAGCAGCATCAAATGGCAGGACGTCCAGGACTGCCTGGTGCTGGTGACCAACTGCTTCTCCACCCAGACGTCCTATGAAAACCAGACTAAGAAGGCCATCAACAACCGCTTTATCCAGCAGGCTATGACGGCCTTCTTTAAGGAGCGCCTCTCGACTTACCTGATCGAGAACAAAGACGCCGCCAACAAGATCATGGAGCAGGTGCTCATCAACAAGCGCTCGCGCGAGAACGCCGAGAAGACGCGTCAGAGCATCAAGACCAACCTGCAGCAGAAGACCGACATGGCCAACCGCGTGCAGAAGTTCATCGACTGCCGCTCCAAGGACAAGAGCCGCCGCGAGATCTACATCGTAGAGGGCGACTCGGCAGCAGGCGCCATTCGTACCTCGCGCGATGCCGAGTTCCAGGGCGTTATGCCCGTCCGCGGTAAGATCCTCAACTGCCTGAAAGAGGACTACCCGCGCATCTTTAAGTCCGACATCATCATGGACCTTATGCGCGTGCTGGGCTGCGGTGTGGAGATCAAGGACAAGCGCATCAAGAACCTTGGTGCCTTTGACCTGGACAACCTCAACTGGAACAAGGTCATCATCTGTACGGACGCCGACGTCGACGGTTATCACATCCGTACGCTCGTGCTCACCATGCTCTACCGCCTGGTGCCCACGCTTATCGACGAGGGTTACGTGTATATCGCCGAATCGCCGCTCTACGAGATCAACTGCAAAGAGAAGACCTACTTTGCCTACACCGAGCTCGAGAAGAACGGCATCCTCAAGGAGATCGGCGACCAAAAGTGCTCGATCAACCGCTCCAAGGGTCTTGGTGAGAACGACCCGGACATGATGTGGCTCACCACCATGAATCCCGAGACGCGTCGTCTGATCAAGGTGGAGCCCGAGGACGTCACCAAGATGGAAACCATGTTCAACCTGTTGCTGGGCAACGACGAGGCAGGCCGCAAGCGCCATATCTCCGAGCACGGCAAGGAATATCTAGACCAGCTGGACCTGCAGTAACAGCAAATCGATAACGACGGCCCATAAGAAGTTCAAGAGGAAATCGTGGCAAAGAAGAAGACGAAGAACCAGCCAAAGAAAAAGCAGGTCAACGCCGAAAACGTCATCGGCCTGCACTCCGAGGTCACCGACCAGCCGATCACGCAGACGCTCGAGGTCAACTACATGCCCTACGCCATGAGCGTCAACGTCTCGCGTGCGTTCCCCGAGATCGACGGTTTTAAGCCCTCGCACCGCAAGCTGCTCTACACCATGTACAAGATGGGTCTGCTCAAGGGCGAGCGCCAGAAGAGCGCCAACATCGTGGGTCAGACCATGAAGCTCAACCCGCACGGCGATGCCGCGATCTACGAGACGATGGTGCGCTTGGCCACCGGCAACGAGGCGCTGCTTGCCCCCTTCGTGGAGTCGAAGGGCAACTTTGGTAAGTACTATTCGGGCGACCTGAGCTACGCCGCCTCGCGTTATACCGAGGCCAAGCTCTCCCCCATCAGCGCCGAGATCTTCAAGGACATCGACAAGGATCCGGTCGACTTCGTCGACAGCTACGACGGCGCCATGAAGGAGCCGCGCCTGCTGCCCACCACGTTCCCCAACATCCTTGTCTCGGCCAACAAGGGCATCGGCGTCGCCATGGCATCCGATATCTGCGGCTTTAACCTCAATGAGGTCTGCACCGCCACGATGCACTACCTGCAGGATCCCGACTGCGACCTGCTCGAGTACATGCCCATGCCCGACTTCTCGACCGGCGGCGAGATTATCTACCGTCGCGAGGAGATGGAGAAGATCATCGAGACCGGCCTTGGCAGCTTCCAGATTCGCTCCCGCTGGCGCTGGATTCCCGAAGAGCGCATCATCGAGGTCTACGAGATCCCCTACACCACCAAGACCGATGTCATCATCGAGCGCATCGTCAAGCTCTCCAAGGAGGGCAAGGTCAAGGAGATCGCCGACATCCGCGATGAGACCGACCTTTCGGGTCTGCGCATCGCCATCGACCTTAAGCGCGGTGTTGACCCCGACAAGCTCATGGCCAAACTCTATCGATCGACTACGCTGCAGGATTCGTTCTCGTGCAACTTCAACGTGCTCGTCGACGGCTATCCCCGTGTTATGGGCGTGCGCCAGATTCTGCACGAGTGGGTCAAGTGGCGTATTGAGTCCACGCGTCGCCGCATTAACTTTGACCTGGGCAAAAAGTCCGAGCGCCTGCACCTGCTGCACGGCCTCGAGGCGATCTTGCTCGACATCGACAAGGCCATCGCCATCATCCGCGGCACCAAGCTCGAAGCCGAGGTCGTGCCCAACCTTATGAAGGGTTTCGACATCGACGAGACCCAGGCCGAGTTTGTTGCCGAGCTTAAGCTCCGCAACATCAACGAGGAGTACATCCTCAACCGCACCAAGGACATTGCCAAGCTTGAGGGCGAGATTGCCGAGCTTGAGGAGATCCTCTCCAGCGAGGAGAACATCAAGAAGGTCATCAGCGACGAGCTGGCCGCGGTCAACAAGAAGTACGTGATGCCGCGCCGCACGGGCAGGATCGAGCCCCACGAGGTCATCGAGGTAAGCCTGGAGCCCGAGGTCGAGGAGTACCCGGTTACCATCATGCTCTCGCGCGATGGCTATCTTAAGAAGATGACGGACCGCGTGCTCAAGAAGGCGACCACGCTCAAGTACAAGGACGGCGACAAACCCTTTATCGAGTTCCCGTCCTCCAACACCCACGAGTTGCTGGTCTTTACCAACAAGAGCCAGGTGTACAAGTGCAAGGTTGCGGCGTTTGAGGATACCAAGTCGGCCCAGCTGGGCTCGTACCTGCCGACCGATCTTGAGATGGAACCCGACGAGAGTGTCATCTGGGTCATCGACCCCGAGGACTACAAGGCCGACGTGTTGTTCGTCTTTGAGAACGGCCGCGTGGTGCGCGTCGCGCTTTCTGGATACGTCACCAAGACCAACCGCAAACGCCTCAAGAACGCCATCTACGGCGGCAGCAAGCTGCTGTATGCCCAGGTGCTCAAGGAGGACCGCGAGATCGCGCTGGTCTCGAGCGACTATCGCCTGATGAACTTCAACACGTCGCTGCTCAAGACCAAGACGACCACCAACACGCAGGGCGTCCAAGCCTTTACGGCCAAGAAGGGCCGCTCGGTCACCACCGTCGGCACAACCGAGGAGATTCTTGGCGCCGGCGTCTCGGCCGAGAAGTTCACCGCGCAGAGCCTCCCCTCAGCCGGTGCCCTCATGAAGGAAAACGACATGCCGAGCCTGTTTGACTAGGTACCACGGCAACGAGACCGTTAGATACTTCGCAAAGCGACGAGGCCCGGAGCGCAACGGCATTGCGCCCGGGACTCGTCGTTTTTCTTCTCAACTATTTCTTAACGCAGATTAATTGATTTCTGCTTATTTTTCTGCGTTAAGAAATGTCAGCGTCACTGCTTCGATGCCCTTTGGTCGATCGTTAGCAAAACTTGCAAAAATTAGCAAAACTTGCAAAAATTAGCAAAACTTGCAAAGGAGACACCATGGAGTACAGCAAGAACCCCTTTACCCCGACGTTCGGAAGTATCCCTCCCTTTCTAGCGGGTCGCGAGCATATTCTGCGTGACATCAACCGTGGTTTTATCAACGGCCCGGGAGATCCAAACCTGTCGACTATTTTTACGGGCGCAAGGGGAACGGGCAAGACGGCGCTTCTCTCGCTCCTTTCAGAAACGGCGCTTGAACACGGTTGGATCGCAGCAAATGTCTCCGCCATGCCAGGCATGCTCGAAGATATTATCGAGCGAACCAAAGAAGCCGCAGATAGCTACCTCTCACAGCCTCATGCGCGCATAAACGGCGTTCAAATTGGTCCAGTGGGCATCGATTGGACATATGCTCAAGAGGTCCAGGGCAACTGGCGCACACGCATGAATGGCATCTTTAAGCAACTCGAAAAACATGACATCGGACTTCTCATTACCATCGATGAAGTCACCGTCGATCTCGAAGAAATGCTTCAATTTGCCTCTGTTTACCAGCACTTTGTACGCGAAGGTAAAAAAGTTGCCCTACTCATGGCAGGACTGCCCTACAAAGTATCGGCGTTGCTGCGTAACGATTCCGTCTCGTTCCTCAGGCGTTCCCAATATCATCAGTTAGGACGAATCACTGACGTTGAAATTGCAAACGCGTTTCGCAAAACCGTTGAGGCCGGAGGACGTTCAATCACACCAGAAGCGCTCGAGAATGCTGTGAAGGCCGTCGACGGATT
>CABUQY010000107.1 GCA_902493915.1 uncultured Collinsella sp. | reverse complement strand
GACCATTTCAAATGGTTCGATGTCTGCCCGGATGCGACACATCTGGTGTGTCCATCCTCGCAGTATCCGGTTCTCAAGGTGCACGCCTGCGCTGGTTCCCGGTTGCACCGGGCCGCGCGGCAAGGAGATATATTGCCAGACCGGAGGGCCCCCGCGGGCGGGAATCTGGGCGTACACATTTCCTACACATCTTGTGATCCGACTAACGTTTGCCAGCCGTTACCTACCGCTCGCCGAGCATCTCTTTATATAAGGCAGTCTCATGGTTAAAGCGGATACGTCCCCCTAGCTAAAGCACAGCCAGCATCGAGCAACTCATCACGTTCTTCCACCGAGAACCCCTCGGCGTAGACGCGCACCACCGGTTCGGTCCCGCTAGGACGGACCAGCAGCCACGTGTCATCCTCGAATGCCAAACGCAAGCCATCCATATGGCTAACGTTTTGCGGCACCTTGCCACAAATCGACTTGGGGTTTACGCCCGGCAGCAGGGTTCGCAACGTTTCGGCATCTTCGGCCTCAAGGCGCAAATCGCGTCGACCGTAACTCGTCTTACCAAAACTGTCCTCGAGTTGGTCGACCAGAACGCCCAAAGGCGCGCCCGTCTTTGCCATAAGCTCACACAGAATCAGACAGGCGAGGATTCCATCGCGCTCGGGCATATGCGCGGCGATGCCGATACCACCGGCTTCTTCGCCGCCTATGAGGACGCCGCCCTTCTTCATCTCCGCCGCTATATATTTGAAACCGACTGGTTTGACGGTCACGCGGCAGCCAAGCGCCTCGGCAATGCGACGCACGAGCGTCGAGCATGAAAGATTGACGACGACGCGCCCCTCCAAATTACGAAATTGAACCAAGTCGCCCAAAACGAGCGCCATGATCTGATGCGGATGTATATATCTGCCGCGCTCGTCAACCGCGCCGATGCGGTCGGCGTCGCCGTCGGTCACCAGGCCAGCGCAAGCTCCGTCCTCGATAACCGTGCGCTCGCAAGCGTCCACCCACGGTTCAACGGGGTCGGGGCAGATATCTTCTTGGTCAGACGCCTGCCCGGCGTGAATCTCGTGCACCTCAACGCCAAGCTCGCGCAGCAAGTCGGCTAGATAGCCCTGGGCTGCGCCGCCCATGGGATCGACAACCACGCGCAAGTGCGCGGCGCGGATGGCTTCGGCATCGACAAACGATGCCACCGCCTGCATATAGTCAGGAATGATATCCGCGGTGCGATATTGCCCCTCGATCCCCATTGGCTCGGGAGCCATAGTCTCTTCGAGCTCTTCGATGACATCCTGGTTGGCGGTCGAGCCGTCACCCATGCGAATCTTGAGGCACAGATAGCCCTGCGGATGATGGGACCCCGTCACCATGAGCGCGCCGCACGCTTCACCGTCATAAGCCGCCGCCCACGTAAGGGCAGGGGTCGGGACAGGTCGCGAAGCGAGCACGGCGTCTAGCCCGTGCGCTGCTAGCACGCCCGCCGCAAGCTCAGCGAACTCGCGCGCCAGGGGCCGGGTGTCGAACCCTATATATACCGTTTTGCCCGGATTGGTCTTTTGCCACAACTCGCCGACGGCATCGGCGATACGGGCAACGTTATCGGCAGTGAAGTCCTCATCGACGCGAGCGCGCCAACCGTCAGTTCCAAAATGAATTATCGCGCACACGCGCAGACACCTCACAGTGTTTGGATCATGGTACGCATGGGGTATACCCGCAACATGCACTCGGCAACCTGCCGGCACCAGCATTCACCATTTGGGCAAATGCTGCCGAGGACATGCAAGCAATAAAAAAACCGCCCCGTATGGAGCGGTTTGCCCTTTATATATCGAGCGCCTCGGCCATCGCGGCCGTAGTGATTGCCGTGGTTCCACAGCAACTGCCCACCATTGCGGCACCGGCATGTCTCCATTCGATGCATGCGCGCGCGAAAGCTTCGGGGTTCTCGTGCCATACGGGGCCATCCTGAGTCTGGACCGGATCGCCTACGTTGGGACGCACCGTGACGGGAGTAGTCGCCGATGCGACCATCCTGGGCACCGCCGCGTTCGCGGCCGCAAGCGAACAGCAATTAACACCAACCGAATTTGCGCCGTGTTTTTCGGCGTACAAAACGGCTGCCTCGATGTTGAGGCCATCGCCCAACAGGTCGCCTTTATCGTCAACGACAAAACTCACCAGAACAGGCATGCCATCGGCGGCATCTCGGGCGCCGGCAAGCATGGGCTGCAAATTACGGATAGACGTCACCGTCTCGATCAGCAGACCGTCAACGCCGGCGTTGAGCAAGGCGTGCGCCTGTTCGCGCGCAATGCCTCGGATTTCACGATACTCGGCAGAGTCCTCGGCAAACCACTCAATACCGATCGGGCCCATCGAGCCTAGCAGCAGCTGAGGGTGCGCCTGGCGGGCATCGTCGACGGCCCCGCGATTGACCTCCGCCACGGACGGCGCAATCTGGTCGTGCTTGAGGGCATAGCTCGATGCCTGAAAGGTGTTGGTAATGAGCACCTGCGCGCCGGCGGCGACATACAAGCGATGGATACGAGAAACGGTCTGCGGCTCTGCCAGATTCCAAAACGCCGGTGGAATGTCGGCGGCATCGTACTCACTCAACAGAACACTGCCCATGGGGCCCTGCGCCAACAAGGTCTCGCTCGACAAGCGGCGCGTAAGTTCCTCGGCACCAAAGCGGTTGTAATAACTCGTATCCATATATATCCCGCTATTCCTCGACGCTGATTCCCTGCTTTTCGAGATAGGCGAGCCAGCGGCTCATCGTGTCCTCGGATAGCGCATGCTCCATCATGCAGGCCTCGGAATCGGCTCGCTCAAATTCGACACCGAGCTCCTGAACCAAAAACGTGCGGATGAGGCGATGACGGTACCAGATAGCCGTGCCAACCTCGCGACCGCGATCGGTCAGGATTACCTTGCCGTAGTGCGATTGCTCGACAAGCTCGGATGCCTTGAGCGCCGAAACCGCTTTATTGACCGATGCCTTGGAGACGCCAAGGCGCTGCGCGATGTCGACCGATCGCACGCCGTTGGTTTCCCCCTCTTCGCTTTCAATGCGAACCATGCACTCCAAGTAGTCTTCGTTCGCCACCGTCAGATGTAGTTCGCGCGAGCTATTTGTCGTATCCATGATCTTCCGTCCCTTCTGCATTCAATGGCTGATTCTACCCCATCCAAGCGTCGTGGTATGCCGTGGCATACCGTGCTAGAGTTCTTGTTGCACACGACGACCAAGATTGGAGCGGTCTTTATGGAAAACACCACCACGAGCCCCGATGTCCTCGAACGCTTTTTGCGCTACGTCCAGATCAACACGCAGTCCGAGGATGCAAACTGCGACCAGGTACCCTCGAGCGCCGTTCAGTTTGACCTTGCCAACGTGCTGGCTGAAGAGCTGCGCGAGCTTGGTGCGGAAGATGCCCACGTGACCGAGCACGCCTATGTCTGCGCGCATATCCCCGCAAGTGCGGGCGCTGAGGACAAGCCCGCCCTGGGCCTGATCGCCCATCTCGACACCACCGAAGTTGCACCGGGCGCCGGCGTGAAGCCGCACATCGTACACTACGAAGGCGGCGACCTGGTCTGCGGCACGGTTGACGGTAAGCCCGTTGCCATGAGTACCGCCAAGCTTCCCGCCCTGAATGACCTCGCGGGTGAGGACCTGGTCTGCAGCGATGGCACCACGCTGCTGGGCGCGGACGACAAGGCAGGCGTCGCCGAGATCATGTCGCTTGTCGCGCGTATCGCTCAGGACCCTTCTCTGCCCCATCCCGCACTCGGCATTTGCTTCTGCCCTGACGAGGAGATCGGCCACGGAGCCGAGCTGTTGGATATCGATACCTTTGGCTGCAAGTACGCCTACACGGTCGACGGCGGCCCCATCGGCGAGCTGGAGTGGGAGTGCTTTAACGCCGCCGAGGCGACCGTCCGCTTTGAGGGCCAGTCCATCCACCCGGGCGACGCTAAGGGCCGTATGGTCAACGCAGGCAATCTGTTCTGTGACTTCAACGCGTTGCTCCCCTACGTGCAGCGCCCGGAGTATACGGAAGGCTACGAGGGCTTTTATCACCTTGAGGGTGTATCTGCGACCGTCGATCACGCCACAGCGCGCTATATCGTCCGCGACCATGACGCCGCCAAGTTCCAGCAGAAAATCGACCTTGTTGATGCCGCCGCCTCGATGCTCAACCAGCGTCTGGGTGAGGAGCGCGTGACGGTCGAGATTAAGCAGCAGTATCGAAATATGGCCGAGATCGTTCGTGACTATCCCGAGCTTATTGATGTTGCCAAGGAAGCCTACCTTGCCTGCGGCGTTGAGCCCCAAGTGCTGCCGATTCGCGGCGGCACCGACGGCGCTCAGCTGTCGTTCCGCGGTCTGCCCTGCCCCAACCTTTCCACCGGCGGCTATTGCTACCACGGCGTCAACGAGTTCGTCCCGGTCAGTTCGCTCGTCAAGATGACCGACGTGCTCCAGGAGCTCGTCGCCCGCTTCGCATAAGGAACTCGAACAATCTAGGTAAGCAAAACCGCCCCGTCCTCAAAAACCGAGAACGGGGCGGTTTTT
>CABUQY010000106.1 GCA_902493915.1 uncultured Collinsella sp. | reverse complement strand
GAAACGGTCGAGAGGGCCTGCTCCGGGAAGTTCGCGAAGCCCACTTCCCGGAGCAAGGCAACCCCGCCGGGCAAGACCCCAGCGCGAGACCGTCCAGCGCAAGCGCTCCCCGAGCAACCGCTCGCCGCTGGTTGCACAAAAGTCAGCGAGCGGGTTCCAGGTGCCCCAGGTCGTCGTGAAAGAGGAGTGACGCGTACTTTATGTACGCGAGCGACGGTTTGAACGGCGAGATGGGGTGCCTGGGACCCGCGCAGCGTCGAGCCATTACGCGGTTTGGTAAAACCGCGTAACTAAGTTACTCGTTGTCGCCGGCAGTTAGCTGCGTTGCGGAGAGTGCGCCGTCGGCAGCGGTTGCGGCTGCGGCGTCGGGCCAGACCCAGTCGGTAAAGGCCGGGTGATCGAAGCCCTCGTCGCACGCAAACTCGAAGGCCTCGGTGCGGAAAGCCTCCCACCCATCAATCTGCTCGGCAAACTTATCGGCGTCGACCATGCGCAGCACGTCGGCGGCCAGAGCCCAGCGGTCCATGTTGTTCAGGCGCAGCATGTCGAACGGCGTAGTCGTGGAGCCCTTCTCCTCGTAGCCGTGGACGCGGAAGGCATCGTGGCCGGGGCGGTTCCAAATCAGACGGCGAATCGTGCCGGCATAGGCATGGAATGCGAAGAGCACGGGCTTCTCACCGCAGCCAAACAGCTCAGCCCAGCGCTCATCGCTGATGGCCTGGTCGTTCTCGCAGACGTTCTGGATCTTGAGCAGGTCGACCACGTTGACGAACCACACCTTAATGCCTAGCTCGCGCAGCATATCGGTTGCAGCCAGAGCCTCGAGCGTCGGTACGTCACCGCACGTGGCGACCACGACGTCGGCCTCGGCGAGCGAGTCGGCAGTCGATGCCCACTCCCAGGCCGCAACGCCCTCGGCGAGCTCGGACCTGGCCTCGTCGACCGTCTGGAAGGTGGGGGCGGGCTGCTTGCCGCAGAAGATGGCGTTGACGCAGTCGGTGGACTGGTAGACACGCTCGGCAACAGCAAGTGCCATGTTGGCGTCAGCCGGATAGTAGGCATTCACGATATGTGTGTCGTTGGCCTTGTTGAGCAGCAGGTCGATAAAGCCGGGATCCTGGTGCGAGAAGCCGTTGTGGTCCTGGCGCCAGACATGGCTCGACAGCAAAATGTTGAGACCGCTGATGGGGGCACGCCACGGAATCTCGCGCTTGGTGGCCTCGAGCCACTTGCAGTGCTGGTTGACCATGGAATCGACGACGTGGACAAAGCTCTCGTAGGAGCTCCACACGCCGGAGCGGCCGGTGAGCACGTAGGCCTCGAGGAAGCCCTCACACTGGTGCTCGGACAGCTGTTCGACAACCTTACCGGAACCGGCCAGCAGCTCGTCGTTGGCCTCGTCCCCGTAAAAGCCGGCATCCCACTGCTTTTTGGTCACCTTGTAGGCAGCCTGCAGGCGGTTGGACGCGGTCTCGTCGGGACCGAAGATGCGGAAGTCGTCCATGTTCTTGGCCAGGACGTCGGCGGTGTACTCACCAAAGACACGGGCGGCCTCGGTGGAGCCCCAGCCATGACCCTTACTTGCGACGGGAATCTCGTGGGCATGAATATCGGGGAGCTCGAGCTCGCGGCGCACCTTGCCGCCGTTCGCGTTGGGGTTGGCGCCGATGCGCATCTCGCCGGTCGGCATAAAGGCCGTCACCTCGGGGCGCACCTGGCCCTCGGGCGTAAAGAGTTCCTCGGGCCTGTAGGAGCGCAGCCACTCGCGAAGCACGCGGAAGTGCTCGTGGGTGTCCTTGGCACTCGCCAGCGGCACCTGATGCGCGCGCCAGGAGTCCTCGGTCTTCTTGCCGTCGATCTGCTTGGGGCAAGTCCAGCCCTTGGGCGTACGGAACACGATCATGGGATAGGCCGGACGGACCACGGTCTCGCCCGCGGCGGCCTGGGCCTGTGCGGTGGCCTTGATGTCGCAAATCTCATCGAAGACCTGCTCAAACAGGGCGGCGAAACGCTCGTGGATGCTTGCATGGCTCTCGTCGTCAAAACCGGTGACAAAGAAGTGCGGCTTATAGCCCATGCCCTCAAAGAACTTGGTGAGTTCTTCGTCGGACACGCGGGCAAGAATGGTGGGGTTGGCGATCTTGTAGCCGTTGAGGTGCAGGATCGGCAGGACGATTCCGTCGGTTGCCGGGTTCACGAGCTTGTTGGACTGCCAAGAAGTCGCGAGCGGACCGGTCTCGGACTCGCCGTCGCCCACCACGGCCACGGCCAGCAGGCTCGGGTTGTCCATGACGGCGCCGTAGGCGTGGCTGAGCGTGTAGCCGAGCTCTCCGCCCTCGTGGATGGAGCCGGGCGTCTCGGGCGCAAAGTGACTCGGGATGCCGCCGGGATAAGAGAACTGGCGGAAGAACTTCTGCAGGCCAGCCTCGTCATTGGTGATGTCGGGGCGGATCTCACGGTAGGTGCCATCGAGCAGCGACTGGGCGGTGCCGGCGGGGCCACCGTGGCCCGGGCCCATCAAGAAAATGGCGTTCTGGTTGTGATCGGCAATAAGACGGTTGACGTGGCCGAACAGGAAGTTGATGCCGGGCGTGGTGCCCCAGTGACCGACCAGGCGGTGCTTAACGTCCGGACGACCAAAGTCGCGCACCTCACCGGTTTTCTCGTCAACAAAGTCGGGGCGCATCAGCGGGTTGGAGCGAAGGTAAATCTGGCCGACGGACAGGTAGTTCGATGCGCGCCAATACAGGTCGACGCCCTCGAGCTCGGAAGCCGGCACCTCATGTCCCAGCTTTTGCCACGGCGTTCCCAGAGTTTTAGCCATTGTTTATGTCCCTTCGCTGTATGGTCACCCTCCAATACGGCAACCTTTCGTTGGGACAAGTATATTTGCTAAAACGTTTTATCATGGTGAGAAAACGTTTTACCATCCTGATTTGCCATGTTGACAGGCAGATGCAGACATTCACCTGCGGCATTATTTGTCATAAGTTCTTCATATTCCTGATATGCAAATTGATAAACGTGTTTAGTTATGTTTAGTAAGTTCGAGCACGCTGTCCTTAACGATAAGCGCCGGCTCCAGAACGACCTCTTCGGCGCGCCTACCGCCCCTACCGGCAAGACGCTTGGACATGCAGCCAAAAGCATGCTCCGCAAGGACACCAGGATCCTGCTCAATCGCGGTCAGCGCCGGCTCAAAGAGAACGTCGGCCGCCGAGTTGTCATAGCTCACCACCGAGATATCGTCCGGGATGCTCTCACCCATCTCGTGCAGGCGCTTGAGCAAACCGAGGGCAATGTTATCCGAGCTTGCGAACACGGCGGTGGCGTCGGTTGCGAGCACCGCCTCCGAGGCCTCGTAGGCACTCGGAATGTAGTACTCACTCTCAAACTCCAAGCGCGCGTCGATCGGAAGACCAACCTCGCGCAGCGCGCGCTCATAGCCGGCAAGTCGCTTGCGACCCGTATTGGAACGACGCGCATTAACCAAGCAGGCAATGCGACGGTGACCCTGCTCGATCAGATAACGGGTAGCCATGTAGCCACCCATCTCGTGGTCGAACATCACCTTGTCGCACTCGAGTCCCTCAATGGCACGGTCGACCATAACAGCCGGGATAGGCAGATGGCTGACCTCTTCGCGCAGGGCGCGGTCGTCCGAGAACTCGTCGCCCACGACCAAGAACACACCATCGACGCCGCGCGTCACCAGCTGGCGCAGGAGCTCCAGATCGTCCTCGGCACTTCCACCCGAGCTGGTAATAAAGAGCGCGTAGCCGTCCTCGCGGCAGCGCTTTTCCAGGCTGCCAGCGAGGGAGGCAAAAAAGCGGCTCTCGATGTTGGGAACGATAAGGCCCAGCGTGCGCGACTCGCGCATGACCAGGCTGCGTGCAATCTGGTTAGGAACATAGTGGTTGCGCGCCGCAACCTCTTTGATGCGCTTGCGGTTTTCTTCCGAGATGCGACAAGGCCGATTGTTAAGGACAAGCGAGACCGACGAGGGGGAAAGCCCCACCTCCTGGGCAATCTGCTTAAGAGTAACTTTGTTGCCCATCTCGCTCCTTCCGAGTATTCGCGCAATCTCTTGAAAGTATAGCGACCGTCCCTTTACCTCGATGATAAACACTTTACCAATCCGGTAGACGGCTGTTTTATCGCCGTGATTGGTGCAAAGTAACCTGACCTCTTTGCACCATGTGATGTATTGAGGTCAGGTTACTTTGCACCAAATCCATCCGGGTGGGGTATATTGCATTCGTTTAATGAAAACGACCACCATAAGGCGGATATTCGTATGCACGAGAATGACTTTTTTAACGAGGACCTGCTCTGCGCGCTCGCCGGTGTTGCCGGCGAGGACAACGTGCTCATGAGCGAGCCCATGCGCGAGCACACCACGTTTAAGATCGGCGGCCCGGCCGATGTCTTTGTCACGCCCGATACCGAGCAGGGACTCGTCGCCACGCTTGACACCTGCTACCGCTGCGATCTGCCGCTCACCATCGTGGGCAACGGCTCCGACCTGCTCGTTGGTGACAAGGGTATCCGCGGTGTCGTCGTGGCACTGGGCGAAGGCCTCTCTAACATCACCGTCGACGGCACACATGTTACGGCGGCAGCCGGCGCGCTG
>CABUQY010000105.1 GCA_902493915.1 uncultured Collinsella sp. | reverse complement strand
GCTCGAGGCACTCAACCGCCCCTGCGACGTCGAAGTCCATTCCGATTCGCAGTACGTCGTTAACGCCTTCAACAAGCACTGGATTGACGGATGGAAAAAACGCGGCTGGAAGACCGCCAACAAGCAGCCCGTCAAGAACCGCGATCTGTGGGAGCGCCTACTCACCGCAAAGAGCAAGCACAAGGTTGAGTTCATCTGGGTTAAGGGTCACGCCGGCCATGAGCTCAACGAGCGCTGCGACGAGCTCGCCACCACGGCGGCCGACGGCAGCAACCTCGATATCGACACCGGCTTTAACGAGAGCGACCTGTAACGGCGTTTTCGTACGCTATTTCCTGCCCCTTCGCGCTACACTCATCCTGTAAACCGAACGGCACGAGGGGGATACATGCTGCGTATAACGACCATCGGCACATCCATGATTACCGACGACTTTATCCAGGTCGTCAACGCCAACGACCAAGCCGCGTTTGTGGGCACGCTCTCGCGCGATGCCAATCGCGGTGCTGCCTTTACCGCCGAGCGCGGTGGCGAGCGAAACTTTACTTCACTCGATGAGCTCGCGGCAGCCGCCGACGTCGACGCCGTCTATATCGGCAGCCCCAACGCACTTCACTACGAGCAGGCCCTTGCCTGCATCGCCGGTGGCAAGCACGTCATCGTCGAGAAGCCCTTCTGCGCCACCGAGGTGCAAGCGCTGGAAGTCTTCCGCGCTGCCGAGGCAGCAGGTGTCGTGGCCCTCGAGGCCATGCGTCCCCTCCACGATCCCGCCTTCCACGCCATCGAGGACGCCCTGGGTGAGATCGCCCCCATCCGCCGCGCCTCATTGCGCTTTGGAAAATATTCCTCGCGCTACAACGAGATTCTCGCGGGACGCGCCACCAATATCTTCGACTGCAATATGGCATCGGGTTCCCTCATGGATATTGGCGTCTACACCGTCGAGCCCATGGTCGAGATTTTCGGCATGCCCTCCGGCCTTACGAGCATGACCACCCTGCTCGATCCCACCACGCGACAGCTCACGCACGGCCCCATCGACGGCTGCGGTTCCATCCTCGCCAGCTACGGCGGTGGCCGTATCTCCGTCGAGCTCGCGCACTCCAAAATTACGAATGACCTGCTGCCCTCGCAGATCGAAGGCGAGCGTGGCACTATCCAGATCGACCATCTGTCCACGCCCCGCAACGTCCGCATCGACTATCGCGGCGACGTCGTACGCGGCTCGGCGACCGAGGCGCCGCGCGAACAGGGCGACAACGGCCGCGTGCTCGACCTGCCCAAATCGAGCAACACTATGGAATACGAACTCACAGACTTCATCACCGCCATCGGCGGCATCGATAACGTCAAGGAAGAGATTTGGGAGACCCCGGCGGGACGCCACGAGCTTGGCCACTACCGCGATGTCACGCTCGTCTCACTACGCATCATGGATGCCGTGCGCCAGCAGGCCGGCATTACCTTCCCGGCCGACGCAGGCAAGCAGGCATAGCGATGGGCCTCTTCGATACGTTCTTCTCCAGCGTCACCGGCGGCAGTCGAGAGCCTCAAAAACCATCAAACGTCGAGCTCGAGCTGCGCCGCAGGCTTACTGTGCTCGCAAGCGACGAGGCCACTCAAGACACTCCCCTGCGCTATTTCCTGCGCTGGGAGGGGCAAGTCCAAGGCGTTGGTTTTCGCTTTACCAACACCAACCTCGCGCAGGCACGCGCACTCACCGGCTGGGTGCGTAACATGGAAGACGGCTCAGTCGAGATGGAGATACAGGGAGCTCCGGCAAATATCCTATCTCATCTCGAGGCGCTTCATGCCTCCTACGAGCGCATGGGAACGCGTTTTCGCCTCATAGACGCTCAGGCCCGAGCCCCACTTGCCAATGAAGACGGTTTCAGTCCTCATTATTAGTATTGTGTGCTAAATACGGTATCATTTACCTACGACCGTTAATAGAAAAGAGGCGAGGCGCATGGCGGTGCAAAGAAGGAATACCAGGCAGCGAAAGCTGGTTCTTGACGCCGTGCGCCAAAGCTATAACCATCCCACCGCCGACGAAATCTACAACGTCGTGCGCGCGCAGGATGACAAAATCAGCCGCGGTACGGTCTACCGCAATCTCAATCTCTTGGCCGACGCAGGCGAAATCCTCTCCATCAAGACGCCGGGCGGTAGCCGCTTCGATCGCACGATCGAGCCGCATGCGCATATCATCTGCACCTCGTGCAGCCGCGTCATCGACGTACCGCTCCCCTTCGATGCCCAGCTCGACGCCAAGGCGTCCGAGCAAATCGGCTGGCACGTCACGTCGCACTACACCATCTTCGAGGGTCTCTGCCCCGACTGCCGGTAGATGTTCGGGACATGCCTTAAAATCCACCTTTCCGCGCTTTGCAGCAAACAGTACATTTCTAGGCATGTCCCGAAAACCTACTCGGCGAGCAGGCGGCGCAGTTCTTCTTCGACCGTGTGCACGTAACGGACGCGATCGTTGATACCGCGCATGGTGGGGTTGCAGCTCTCCATCAGATAGGGATGGCCCACGACGTTGAGCATGTCGCGATCGTTCTCATTGTCGCCAAATGCCATCATCTCATCGGGCGAAATCCCCAGGACACGACCGTAATCGACAAGCGCGGAGCCCTTGCCCGAACCGAAACCGATAAGGTCCGTCCATGCGGTTCCTGACGTCATCACATCGACACGGTCGCCAAAGAGGCGCTCGAAATACTCCCGGGCCGCCGGATAATCCACCTCGGGCGTCTGGAAGCCAATCTTAATGACATCCTCGTCGATGTCCTCGGGACGGTCGACCACCGCCACATCGCAGTGGACCACATAGCGCAAATGGTCGACGAACGCATCGTTGCCGCTCATGGTGTAGATGTGCCCCTCACACGAAAGGGTCATGTCGGTATGGGGATACGCAACCACGGTATTCGCGATAACCATAGCAAGGCTACGCTCCATGGAACGCTTGACGACGGCACGCCCCTCGCTCATCACCAGGGTTCCGTTTTCGCATACATAGGCGAGCTCATCGGCCACCGGGGCAAACAGGTAGCGCAAGCTCGCATATTGACGGCCACTCGCCGGCATAAACACGATACCACGACGATGCAGCTCATCGATAAGCTCAAAGGCCTCGGAACGCAGCTCGCGCTCCCCCGGATGCAGCAACGTGCCGTCCAAATCGCATGCAATCAGTTTGATTCCCTCAAGACCCATATGCTTCCCCAAAGCCTC
Source organism: uncultured Collinsella sp. (assembly GCA_902493915.1). Classification (GTDB taxonomy): domain Bacteria; phylum Actinomycetota; class Coriobacteriia; order Coriobacteriales; family Coriobacteriaceae; genus Collinsella. Next base: position 1,440 of record CABUQY010000105.1, on the reverse strand, counting down.
ATATCAACAGCAAGACGGACCTTGATCGGTCGCCCCTCAAAGCCCGTCTTGCGCATACGCGCGCTTAGCCGCGCGCCTTTTTTACGATGGTAAAGTCGGGAGCCTTGCTCACGACGACCTCCGCCGCACTCGACGCAAAGCGCCGGTCCGCATCGAGTTCACGGGTAACCAGCGAGAGCCGAACACCCTCGACACCCCGGAGCATGCGGCCCAAAACAGGCTGCACCGGCGTATACATGCGCACAGTATGCTCGTCCGAGTCGCCCCGGAAGAGCGGCGCATGCATGTTGCCGATCTCCCAGCACGAATGCGCGAGCGCAATCGGGTCCATGCGGTCAACTTCGACCAAATAAACCTCGGCGCTGCGCAAGCGCACGACAACCGCCACGGGCACCATGCCCGAACGGTCAATGGCGAGCACGTCGCCGTCGGCAAGACGACCGCCGTCGGCAGTATCCAGCCGAACATCGACCGTGCGCCCCAGCTCCGTCACGCCCACAAACGCGTATACATCAGCCTGGTCCCAATCGAGCAGCAGATCGTCAACTTCAAAGACGCCGCCCAACTTCCGGCGAAGCAGGAGTTCATAGGACGGATCGTTGAGATTTCCCAAGCATGTCGTCGAAACCAAGCGTTCAGGCATACTCTAACCCTCGACCTCAACGAGCTCGATATCAAAGTTGAGGTCCTTGCCGGCCAGCTCGTGGTTGGCGTCGAGCGTCACGGCCTCGGGCGTCACGTCAATGACGACGGCGGGGACAGGCATGCCGCTCGGCGTGGACAGGAAGAGCTTCATGCCCTTCTCGATCTGCTCGATGTTGGGAACCTGCTCGGCCGGGAAGGTCAGAACCATCTCGGGATTGTGCTCGCCATAGGCATCGGCAGCAGGAATGTGCACGGTCTTCTTCTCGCCCACCTGCATATCGACAACAGCGGCGTCGAAGCCCTTGATCATCTGACCGGCGCCGCAGGTGAACTCCAGCGGCTCGCCGCGATCGTAGGAGCTATCGAACTGCGTGCCGTCGTCGAGCGTGCCGCGATAATGGGTCTTGACCTTCTTGCCCTGGTTGGACATGGTAACCTCCGTGATAAGGGCGGCGCACAACGCGGGCCGCCGTGAACATATGGCGCTAACTATACCCTAGTCATACAATTCAATGACAGTTTGCAAAGAAACGCTGCAACCGGAGGAACCATGGCATATCCCGTATTTGACCTACACTGCGACACCGCCGACCGCATCGGCTGGGCCACGCTCGATCTCGACCTGCGCTTTACCGCCGGCACCGACGGTTATTTCCCCGGCGATGAAACGCATCCGCAGGATTTCGACCTCATCGAGGGCAACGCCTGCGCCATCTCACTCGCAAAGATTGGCAACACGCCGTGGGCACAGTGCTTCGCCACGTTTGTCCCCGACGAGATTCCCACCGCCCACGC
>CABUQY010000104.1 GCA_902493915.1 uncultured Collinsella sp. | reverse complement strand
TTGGTGCCAGGCTTTTGCACGCCGCGCATGGTCATGCACATATGCTCAGCTTCCATGAGCACAATCGCTCCCTGGGGAGCGAGATAATCCATGAGAGCGTCGGCAACCTGCGCACACAGCTGCTCCTGCAGCTGCAGACGGCGGGCATAAACCTCAACCGTGCGAGCAAGCTTAGACAGGCCCGCTACCCGACCGTTAGGGATATAACCAATGGCAGCCTTGCCATAAAACGGCAGCAGATGGTGCTCGCACAACGAGTAAAACGTAATGTCACGCTCGATAACCAAATCGTTCGAAGCGACGGCAAAGGTTTTGGACAGGTGCTCCTCGGCACTCTGGTCCATACCACTGGCGATCTCACCATACATACGGGCAACGCGTGCCGGGGTCTCCAGCAGGCCCTCACGAGTTGGGTCCTCGCCTATGCCCTCAAGCAACAGCTTAATGGCGGCCTCGACTTTTTCCTGATCGACCATCTGGGCCTCACTTTTCCGATTTTGCGTTCGCGCTATGGTACCACGCCCTTTGGCATCGGCCACAAGCTACATAGTATGGGTCGAATAGACCGGATCGTCCCGCCAAAGCTCCACAGCGTCGCAAAGCGCAACGCCCTCGCGCACAGCACGGGCGCGCGTGGCGTTCATATCAATCACGCGCTGATTGCTCGAGCCCCTAAAACGCAATGAGATATCGTACAGATCCTGAACAAACGGGCCATCCACCAACATATCGAGGCAGGCAAGGATACGGTCCGTCGCCTCGGTATGGTGACGACCACCCGGCATAAGCTCCTCGAGCACGTCGCCGGTAAAGCACCAAATGGTCTTGCCCGACCCCGCGGGATAGGCCGCACGCACGCGTTCGATAAAGTCAACAAGCCCCGCCTGATTCTCGGGCTCCATAGGCTCGCCGCCCAGAATCGTCAGGCCATCGATAAAGGGATGGTCGAGGCTCTCGATAATCTTGTCCTCGACGGCACGATCGAACGGCTCACCCGCAGCAAAGTCCCACGCGACAGAGTTAAAGCAGTTCTTGCACCCACGACGGCACCCGCTCACAAACAGAGAAGTACGAACGCCTTCCCCATCAGCAATGTCGAAATACTTAATGTTCGCATAGTTCATAGGTAACTCTCCCGGGAGGCTGGGACATATCATCCCGTCCTCAAACATTCTCGGCCTTCGGCCTGCGAAACTGCGGGCGGGACGATATGTCCCGGCCTCATGCAAAGGGTAACTCAATGAACGAAGCGAACATCGAGTATAGGGTTCGAGGTCCAATAAAAACTTTGTTGCAGCTCAACCGCCATCGCAAGCAAAGCGTTGCTGCAAGTCAACTCATTTCCACTAAGAACTTCGAGGAGCGAGCAGACCGCATGCTGCATCTCAGCTACGTCAACTTGGCCGCCCCGTAGCGAGGCCCCGGACCTTTGCTCGATATGAGTTCCGCACGAACAGGAGGCGCCAGTGGCGCCTCCGTCGTGAGCCAGGACTGTCCGAAATAGCGAGTAAAGGTCCGGGGCCTCGCTACGGGGCGGCCTGGGATGGTTATTAGAGATGCAGCACGCGGTCGCGGATCTCCTCGGTTCGGCCCTGGTTCCAGAACTGGGTACCGATGTAGCCGCACGTACGACGAGCGACGTTCATCTTCTCCTGGTCACGATTGCCGCAATTGGGGCACTCCCACACCAGCTTGCCGTCATCCTCGACAATCTTGATCTCGCCGTCGTAACCGCACACCTGGCAATAATCGCTCTTGGTGTTGAGCTCGGCGTACATGATGTTGTCGTAGATGTACTGCATCACGCGAATGACAGCCTTAAGGTTGTCCTGCATGTTGGGAACCTCGACGTAGGAGATGGCACCGCCCGGCGAAAGCTGCTGGAACATGCCCTCGAACTTGAGCTTGTCGAATGCGTCGATCTCCTCGGACACGTGGACATGGTAGCTGTTGGTGATGTAGCCCTTGTCCGTCACGCCCGGAATGATGCCAAAACGACGCTGCAGGCACTTGGCGAACTTGTAGGTCGTCGACTCCAACGGCGTGCCGTACAGCGAGAAATCGATGTCGCTCGCAGCCTTCCACTCGGCGCACTTGTCGTTCATGCGCTGCATGACGGCCATGGCAAAGGGCGTACCCTCCTTCTCGGTGTGGCTGTGGCCCGTCATGTACTTGACGCACTCATACAGGCCAGCATAGCCCAGGCTGATGGTGGAGTATCCGCCCACGAGCAGCTTGTCGATCGTCTCGCCCTTCTTCAGACGGGCGAGGGCACCGTACTGCCAAAGAATCGGTGCGGCGTCAGAAAGCGTACCCATCAGACGCTCATGACGGCACAGCAAGGCGCGGTGGCACAGCTCAAGGCGCTCGTCGAAGATCTTCCAGAACTTGTCCATGTCCTGGTGCGAGCTCAGCGCGACATCAGGCAGGTTAATGGTCACAACGCCCTGGTTAAAGCGGCCATAGTACTTAGGCTTGGTCGGGTCATAGTTCAGCGCGTTGGCGACATTGTTAAAGCCGTTGCCCGAACGGTCGGGCGTCAGGAAACTACGGCAACCCATGCAGGTGTAGCAATCGCCATTGCCGGCGGTCTCGCCCTTCGACAGCTTCAGCTCGCGCATCTTCTTCTCGGAGATGTAGTCGGGCACCATGCGCTTGGCGGTGCACTTCGCAGCCAGCTGAGTCAGGTAGAAGTACGGGGAATCCTCGTAAACGTTATCGTCCTCGAGCACATAGATAAGCTTGGGGAACGCCGGGGTGATCCACACGCCGGCCTCGTTCTTAACGCCCTCATAGCGCTGACGGAGCGTCTCCTCCACGATCATGGCAAGGTCATGCTTCTCCTGGGGCGTACGGGCCTCATTGAGATACATAAAGACCGTCACGAACGGCGCCTGGCCGTTGGTAGTCATAAGGGTCACGACCTGATACTGAATCGTCTGAACGCCGCGACGGATCTCGTCACGCAGACGGTCCTCAACAACCTCGCGGACCTTTTCGGGAGATGCGGAAACGCCGAGCTCCTCAAGCTCGCGAGCGACCTCGCCGCGAATCTTTTGACGGCTCACTTCAACGAACGGGGCGAGATGGGTCAGCGAAATAGACTGGCCGCCGTACTGGGAGGAAGCAACCTGGGCGATGATCTGCGTCGCGATGTTGCAGGCGGTCGAGAAGCTGTGCGGCTTCTCGATCAGCGTGCCCGAGATAACCGTGCCGTTCTGGAGCATGTCCTCCAGGTTCACCAGATCGCAGTTGTGCATGTGCTGGGCAAAGTAATCCGAATCGTGGAAATGGATCAGGCCCTCATTATGGGCATCCACAATCTCCTGGGGCAGCAGCACGCGCTGGGTCAGGTCCTTGGAAATCTCGCCGGCCATATAATCGCGCTGAACGGAGTTGACAGTCGGGTTCTTGTTGGAGTTCTCCTGCTTGACCTCTTCGTTATTGCACTCGATGAGCGACAGGATCTTGTCATTGGTCGTGTTCTTCTGGCGCCTCAGGCTCTGAACATAGCGATAGATGATGTAATGACGAGCGACCTCGTAGCAGTCGAGGCGCATGATCTCGTCCTCGACCAAATCCTGGATCTCCTCGACCGAAACGGTGTGGCCCGCGTTCTCGCATGCCTCGGCGACGTTTTGCGCCGCATAAACCACCTGGCGGTCGGTTAGACGAGAGCTCTCCTCGACCTCCAAGTTGGCGGCGCGGATGGCATTGACGATCTTATCGATGTCAAAGACAACCTCGGTGCCGCTGCGCTTGATGATCTTCATCCTCTTGCCTCTTTCGCGTCGTAGCCTCATTGCGCTTCAGAGCCAAACGATGCCCGGCAGGGCTTGCCCCTGTCTTGCGGCGCCGTCGCGCAATCTGTGTTCTCGATAAACCATAAGTCCTCATGCGGACAATCCTCGCGGCCGATCAAGCGGCTCAAAGGCGTGTCCAAATGGGACGAATAAGGTCTTCGTTCTCTGTCCGCCATCTATCATACGACAAAGACGCATCTATATCCTGTATTCTTTTTTTAGTTCAAACACAACATATAGTGTTTCAGCAGGTCAAAGCAATTAGTCATTTTGCAGACGCATTAATTATGAGGGGTTCTTGGCAAGTCGGTAAAACGTTACCAACACGGCTACCTGCATGGCAGTTATAAAACCCCCTTAGTCAAGCCGCTGACAAATCCTACCAAAACCAAGCCGCTCACGCCAAAAGAATCCAAAAGATTGTGCTTGACCAACATGTTGCGGTCACGATCGGCCAGGACGTATGCAATCTGCCGGCACCCCTACGGGATGCGAAGACCATCGCGTACAGACCTTGGATCAATATTTGGTGGTTATTTGGCGGCGTGCTTGGCGGCATAAAACAAAACAGCCCAGAGACATAGCCTCTGAGCTGCGAACATTTGGTGGGCGTTAGAAGATTTGAACTTCTGACCTCTTCCGTGTCAGGGAAGCGCTCTCCCCCTGAGCTAAACGCCCAAATGGAGCGGACAACGGGGCTCGAACCCGCGACCTCAACCTTGGCAAGGTTGTGCTCTACCAACTGAGCCATGTCCGCCTGCGAGGATTTAATATACGGGATGATCCACCCAAATGCAAGAACTTTTTTTAAAAAGTTTTGCGACGCTCTCGCGAGGGCATCAGTCGTCACGAAAGGCACGGACAAACGCAGGCTCGCAGCGAGATGCCCCTACATCTCACCGAGCATGATCCAGGCAGAGCTGTCCTGCGTGA
>CABUQY010000103.1 GCA_902493915.1 uncultured Collinsella sp. | reverse complement strand
AGCGCCTTGCGGATAGTCTTGAGCGTTGGCTTTTCGAGCGAGCCCGATACGGCGAGCACCACCGGCTGCAGGCGCAAGCGTTTCTTGAGGATGCGCTTCATATGCTGGCGGTAATCCTCTTCCTCCTCGACGCCCTCGCCGTCCGGGTCGATGTCGGCGTTGCGGGTGACGCGGATCAGCGCGCGATCCAGCGGTTTATAGGAGCCAAAGCAGCTGTCCAGGCAGGCGAGGATGACGTCCTCGAGCAGAATGTAGGAGTAGGTGCCGGTGGGCGAGGGAATCTCGACCACGCGGTTCATCGAGGCGGGAATCTCGATAAGGCCCAGCAGGCTCTCCTCGTCGGTGGCGCCGTCCAGACCACAGGCCAGATAGAGCGCGCCGTTGCGCAGGTTGGGGAAGGGGTGGCGCGGATCGATGACCAGCGGCGAGATGACCGGCGACACGTAGGCCTGGAAGTAGCGGGTTACGAAGGTGCGCTCCTCGGGCGTAAGCGAATCGATGCGGGCGCGGTGAACGCCCAAGGTGTCGAGCTTGCCTTCGATGCTCTTAAAGATGGATTCCCAACGAGTAAGGAGCCCGGGCATTTCGGCCATGACAGCATCGACCTGTTCGGAGGCGGTCATATTGCTCTTGTTGTCGACAGGCTGTTTTTTGAGCTCTGCCAGATCGGACAGGCCGCCCACGCGCACCATGAGAAACTCGTCGAGGTTAGACTCGAAAATCGACACGAACTTTAGACGCTCGAACAGCGGAACGGTCTCATCGAAGGCTTCGTCGAGCACGCGGTTGTTAAAGCGCAGCCAGCTAAGCTCTCGGTTTTGCGTGTACGAGAAGTCGCGCGGCGGCTTGCGCAGCTTTGCAGCGGCTTGCTTCTTTTCGATTTTGCTCGGCATATGCATCTGTCCGTTCAGTCCCCGTAGGGGACGGTAGCCTAACTCTTATTCACTATTGTCTCAATTTAGTCGACCGCTGGCACGAACGTATCGCGTGAACGGTATCTTTACCTACTTCTTACGCTGACGAGTCATAGGACTGACGCCCTGCTCGTCTGCAAGCGGTCTATATCCTCACTCAACTGGTACGTAAGTGTGAATAAGAATGATGGATAGCTGAATATCATTGAATGCAGGCGGAAACGTAAACAAACATCATTTATATACATAAAACCGATTTAGCTATGCAATTCTGAATCAAAAGTTTAGAGACGCAATCGCAAATGGTTTTTAAGAAAAAAGAGCGTTTACCTTAGAAAAGTTACTTTAGAACGCCGAAGTACATCATGGGGGAATCACATGCGATATACCGTTCATCGCACTTTGTTGACCGTTCGGGGGCGAGGTGGAATTGCGGGTGGAATTTGGATATAACTAGAGCTGTCAGCAAGCAGTGCCCGTTACGGAAGGGCGCTGAGAGATTCGGCCGAAAGGCCCGAAAGAAAGGTAGGAGGCCATGACGAAAGGTCTGCACGTGCCTTCCGAGATCGGCAAGCTCAGGAAGGTCTGCCTGCACCGTCCCGGCGACGAGCTCCTCAACCTGCCGCCCGACGAGCTCGAGCGACTCCTGTTCGACGACGTCCCGTTCCTGGAGGTCGCGCAGCAGGAGCACGACACCTTCGCCCAGATCCTGAGGGACCAGGGCGTCGAGGTCCTCTACCTCGAGAACCTCGTCGCGGAGGTGTTCGACCAGGTCCCCGGCGCCCGCGCCGAGTTCACCGACCAGTACATCGCCGAGGCCGGCATCCGCGGCCAGCACATGCCGCAGATCGTCCGCGAGAAGCTTGATTCCATCGAGGACAACCTCGAGTTCGTCAAGAAGACCATGGCCGGCATGACCAAGGCCGAGATCGACTTGCCCCTCACGGCGTCCACGACCCTCGACTCCCTGGTCAACTCCGAGTCCGAGTCCGACCTGATCATCGACCCGATGCCCAACCTCTACTTCACCCGCGACCCGTTCGCGGTCGTCGGCGAGGGCGTCAACCTCAACCGCATGTACTCGGTCACCCGCAACCGCGAGACCCTGTACGGCAAGTACATCTTCAAGTACCACCCCGACTACAAGGACGTCTCGCTGTACTTCCGCCGCGACTGCCAGTTCCACACCGAGGGCGGCGACGTGCTGAACATCAACGAGAAGACCCTCGCCGTCGGCATCTCCCAGCGCACCCAGGCCGCAGCTATCGACGTCATGGCCCAGAACATCTTCTGGAACTCCGACTCCAAGGTCGAGCGCATCCTGGCCTTCGACATCCCGGTCTCGCGCGCCTTCATGCACCTCGACACGGTCTTCACCCAGATCGACGTCGATAAGTTCACGATCCACCCCGCCATCATGGGCACCCTGCGCGTCTACGAGCTGACCGCCGGCAAGAACCCGGGCGACGTGAACATCCGCCTGATCGAGGACACCCTCGAGCACGTCCTGGAGGACGCCACCGGCGTCGACCAGGTCAAGCTGATCCCCTGCGGCGGCGGCGACCCGATCGCGGCCTCCCGCGAGCAGTGGAACGACGGCTCCAACACCCTGTGCGTCGAGCCCGGCAAGATCTGCGTCTACGCCCGCAACACCGTCACCAACGACGTGCTGTACAAGGAGGGCCTGGACCTTCTCGTCGTGCCCTCCGCCGAGCTCTCCCGCGGCCGCGGCGGCCCGCGCTGCATGAGCATGCCCTTCTGGCGCGAGGACCTCTAAGTCTTTCCGTTTCCGGTGCGGTCCCCCTACAACCGCACCGGTTTCGCCCGTCAAACGGGCAACACTAATACTTACGTAATTCATTTTTTCGAAAGGATACGAACCATGGGTGTTAACCTCTCCGGCCGTAGCTTCCTCAAGCTCCTCGACCTCTCCACCGAGGAGATCGAGTACTTGCTCAAGCTTTCCAAGAACTTCAAGGACATGAAGCGCGCTGGCGTTCCGCACCGCTATCTCGAGGGCAAGAACATCGTTCTGCTCTTCCAGAAGACCTCCACTCGTACCCGCTGCGCCTTCGAGGTCGGCGGCATGGATCTGGGCATGGGCGTCACCTACCTCGATCCCGGTTCGTCGCAGATGGGCAAGAAGGAGTCCATCGAGGACACCGCCCGCGTTCTCGGCCGTATGTATGACGGCATCGAGTTCCGTGGCTTTGCCCAGGACGACGTCGAGGAGCTCGCTGCCAAGTCCGGCGTGCCCGTGTGGAACGGCCTGACCACCGAGTGGCACCCCACCCAGATGCTCGCCGACATCCTGACCGTCCAGGAGAACTTCAACTACGACATCAAGGGCAAGACCCTCGTCTTCATGGGCGACTGCAAGAACAATGTCGCTCGCTCCCTCATGGTTGTCTGCTCCAAGCTCGGCATGAACTTCGTGGCCTGCGGCCCCGAGGAGTGCATGCCCGCCGACGACGTCATCGAGGCCTGCAAGCCCATCGCCGAGGCCAACGGCTGCACCATCAAGCTGACCACCGACGTCAAGGACGGCGTCACCGGTGCCGACGTTATCTACACCGATGTGTGGGTCTCCATGGGCGAGCCCGACGAGGTCTGGGCCGAGCGCATCGCTCAGCTCACCCCGTATCGCGTTACCTCCGAGGTCATGGCTATGGCCAACCCGGGTGCCATCTTCCTGCACTGCCTGCCCAGCTTCCACGACACCAACACCACGATTGGCGCCGAGAAGTGCGAGCAGTTCGGCATCACCGAGCAGGAGGTCACCGACGAGGTCTTCGAGAGCCCCGCTTCCAAGGTCTTCGACGAGGCCGAGAACCGCATGCACACCATTAAGGCTGTCATGTACGCCACGCTCAAGTAAGAGCATCTAGCATCTCGCTCGGGGTGTATTACTGCGCACCCCGAGCGGTTTTATCTGGTAATAATCTCGCATCAAGCGGCAGGCACGGCACGGAAGAGCCGCTTCTGGCGAGATCAGTAAATGATTTATGAAGGGGGGATGAGAACCATGACTGAGACCGCTAAGAAAAAGCGCGGTATGCCTTCATCGTTCACCATTCTTCTAGCTCTGCTGGCAATTGTTGCAGTGATTACCGTTATCGTCTCCGGCACGTCCGGCGGCGCGGTTACTGCCGCCCGTCTGAGCGATTTCTGCACCGCCCCGATCCTGGGCTTCGCTGACGCTCTGCCCGTCTGCCTCTTCGTTATGATCCTGGGCGGCTTCCTCGGCATGATGACCGAGACCGGCGCTCTGGACAACGGTATCGCCGTCCTGGTGCAGAAGCTTAAGGGTAACGAGATTATGCTCATTCCCGTGCTGATGCTCATCTTCTCCCTCGGTGGTACCACCTATGGTATGTGCGAGGAGACCGTTCCCTTCTACGCCCTGCTCGCCGCTACCATGATGGCCGCTGGCTTCGACCCCATGGTCGGCGCCGCTACCGTCCTGCTCGGTGCTGGCTGCGGCTGCCTGGGCTCCACGGTTAACCCGTTCGCCGTCGGCGCTGCCGTCGACGCTCTGACCGGCGTTGGCATTGAGGTCAACCAGTCCATCATCATCGGCCTCGGTGCCGTCCTGTGGATTGTCACCACCGGCATGTCCATCTTCTTCGTGATGAACTATGCCAAGAAGGTCAAGGCTGACAAGGGTTCCACCATCCTGTCGATGCAGGAGCTCAAGGACGCCGAAGAGGCTCACGGCAAGGCTGCTTCCGAGGTCCACAAGGAGGTCAAGCTCACCGGTCGTCAGAAGGGTGTTCTGATCGCCTTCGCCTTCACCTTCGTCGTCATGATCGTCGGCTTCATTCCGCTGGCCGACCTCAACGAGGGCGTCGCCAACTTCTTCGACGCCGGCGCTGTCTACGACGCCGACGGTAACGCCGTCGTCCAGGGCTGGTCTGCCCTGATCACCGGCCTGCCCATTGGCCAGTGGTACTTCGACGAGGCTTCTACCTGGTTCTTCCTCATGGCCGTCCTGATCGGTATCATCGGTGGCCTGTCCGAGAAGCAGATCGTTAACACCTTCATCACCGGCGCTGCCGACATGATGTCCGTTGTTCTCGTCATCGCCCTCGCCCGTGGTATCTCCGTCCTCATGGCTAACACCGGCCTCGATGTCTTCGTCCTCGACGCTGCCGCCAATGCCCTGGCTGGCCTGTCCGGCGTGATCTTCGCT
>CABUQY010000102.1 GCA_902493915.1 uncultured Collinsella sp. | reverse complement strand
CGCATCGGGCAGATTGTTCGCTTGGTCAAAAAGTACCGTGTGTGGGATAACCTCACGCCGGTTCGCTTGCGCCGCCTGCTCGAGGAGCTCGGCCCCATGTTCGTCAAGATGGGGCAGATTCTGGCCAACCGGTCCGAGATTCTGCCGCAGCGCTTTTGCGATGAGCTGCGCCGTCTGCGTTCCGACGTGGAGCCGGTGCCCTACGAGGTAGTGCTCCGCTGCTTGGAAGAGGAATACGGCCTGCGCCTGGGGGAGATGTTCGATGCGATCGACCCCAATCCGCTTGGTAGCGCATCGCTCGCGCAGGTGCACCGCGCCCGCCTGGTGACCGGCGAGGACGTGGCCGTTAAGGTGCAGCGCCCCGGTGCGCAGCAGGTTATGGCACAGGACATCGATATCATCCGCTCGGTGGTGCGTATCGTTTCCAAGTTCGTCAACACCGATCAATTCGTTGATCTGCACGGCGTAGTCGAGGAGTTGTGGACCTCGTTTCGCGAGGAGACCAACTTTTTGGCCGAGGCCAAAAACCTCAACGACTTCTACGAGTTCCATAAGAGCGTTCATGGCGTGACGTGCCCTAAATCCTATCTGGACCTGTGCACCGAGCACGTGGTGGTTATGGACTACGTCGACGGCATTTCGATCGCCGATCCCGAACGCTTGGTGGCCGAGGGCTATGACTTGGAAAAGATCGGTGCCGCGATTGTCGAGGACTACTCTACGCAGGTGCTCGATGACGGTTTTTTCCATGCCGACCCGCATGCGGGAAACATCATTCTCAAGGACGGCATCGTCTACTTTATCGACTTGGGCATGGTCGGACGCATGTCGAGTCACGATCGCGGTATCGTCAAGGACATGATTTTCGCCGTGGCCGAGGGTGACGTGCCCAAGCTCAAGGATTCGCTCATGCGCTTCGCCGTGACGCGTGGCGATTCGGCCGAGCTCGATCATTCAGCGTTTTTGTCCGACCTTGACTTTATCGTGGCTGACTTTGCGGGCCTTGACCTGAAGGATCTGGATATCGGCGAGTTTTTGACCTCGCTGTTAAACCTCGCGCGTAAGAATGACGTTGAGCTGCCGAGCGTGGTGACGATGTTCGCCCGCGGCATGGTGACGCTCGAGGGCCTGTTGACCGAGTACATGCCCAACGTCAACATGATCCAGATCATCCAGACGCACATCAAAAACGAGAAGAGCACTTATGCGCGCGTGCGCGACATGGGGCGCGATCTTGCCGCGAGCAGCTATCGCGCGGCGAAGGGCTCGCTCGAGGCGGCCGAGTATCTGGGCCTGGCTTCGCGCATGCTCACGCGCGGTCAGCTTAAGGTGAACACGCAGATCATGAGCAGCGATAAGGCGCTGCGACAGCTGGGCGGAATTATCGACCGCATGTCGATGGCTATCGTTATCGCTGGCCTGTTTATCGGTTCGTCGGTGGTGTACTACGCGCGCATCGAGCCGGTTGTGTTCGGTATCCCAGTCATTGGCTTTATGGGCTACGTGAGCGCGCTGGTGCTGGCGCTTATGCTGGGTCGCAATATCTGGCTCAACAGCCACGGCGGCAAGCACTAGAGGCTGTGACCGTCACCACATTCTCCTATCGCAAACAATAGCTTTTACCTTGGGCTTCGCCTGCGTGCGAGGCCCTTTTGCGTGATAGCATATTGACGGTTTTAATCGATGGCCTAGATGGTGGTGCGGAGACGCACGAATGCGCGGTTTTCCTGCGCGTTTGGGAGAATCGGGGTGCAAGTCCCCGGCTGTACCAGTAACCGTAATTCCTCTTGGCTCGGGATGTTCGCGTCGCAGATCGGACGGCGCGCCCGAGTCGTTAAGGTTAAGTCGGATCGCCTCCCATCTTGCATGCGGCTGCGGCGTATGCCGCCGGTGTGCATAGGGCTCTGGAGGGAAGGGGGACCCCGATGGGGGAACTCGAGCGCAACATGCGCGATGACGTGGGGCAGCTTCAAGGCAACGCTCCAAGTACAGACAGTAGGAGACAAATGGATATGTTTGAGGACGAGTGCCAGCGTGCCTCGCTTCGTCGCCGTGGCGTAATCGCGCGCGGCGTGGCAAAGCGCTGCCTGGTGGCATTCCTGGCCTTCGCGATGGCCTTTGGCACCACGCCGGCTCAGCTGTGGGCCGAGGGTGCCGAGGGCATTACCGACGCTGTGGCTCAGGCTGCGACGCCAGGCGAGGACGCAGCGCTTGCGGGCGGTACCGCTGAGCAGAGCGGCGCCGAGGTTTCGGATTCCGGGAGCGCGCCTGCAGCTAGTGCCGCCACTACAGAGGCAGCAACTGGCGACGAAGGCTCGGCGACGGGGGAGAGCCCTGCCACGAGCGAGCAGTCTTCGACGGCATCCGCTGGCCAAGCAGGATCTGCCGCCGCGGCTGCCGTCCAGACAGAGAACCCGACAGAAACTGGCGATGTCGTCAAGAAGCAAATCGAGGTCTCGTTCTCGATTATCGGCACCGATGCCGACGGCAAGGCTCAGACCTGGGTGGCGCCTACGCAGCTCAAGCTCGACGAGGGCGCGACGGCTGCGGATGCCTTCATTAAGCTGCAGGAGAAGACGGGCTTCAAGGCGAAGTACGATCCGAACACGGCATACGGTTTCTACCTCGAAAGCATCACCTCCCCGAGCGATGGCCGCACGCTTGCCTACGATCCGACGACTCATGCCTACTGGCAGCTGTTCGTCGACGGCGCGTCTTCCTCGGTTGGCGCGAGCAGCGTCAAACTCACCCAGGGGCAGAAGATTGAGTTTGCCTATACGGCTGGTAGCGCGTCCCCTGTCGTTAAGGACCAGCTTGCTGCGAATGTGACCGTCATTGGTCGCGATGCCCAGGGCAAGACTCAGACCTGGGTCGACAACGCGCAGTATGTGGTGACGTCCGGTTCGAGCGCGCTTGATCTTACGAAGGTCGCGCTTGAGGCGAATGATATTGACGCCGTTGCTGCGGGCTCCTTCATTCTGAGCCTTAAGTACAACGGTGTTGAGCTGGGTACGCCCCAAGATTATTCGACCTATTGGCAGCTGTTTATCAACGGCAAGTCGAGTGACTATACGGCGGACAATGTCACCATCCATGCCGGCGATACCGTCACGTGGTTCTACGGTGGCTGGGGCGACCAGTTGCCGTCCGATTCTGTCCATGCTTCCGTTCAGGTGCTTGGCAAGGACAAGGACGGCAAGCAGCAGGTTTGGGCTTCGACGGGCCAGACGAGTCTCAAGGCGGGCTCTACTGCTAAGGACCTGTTGGAGCAGACTGGTCTTAAACTCAAAGCTACAGAAGAGTCTTGGGGTTGGTACCTTAGGGGCATTACCTCGCCGCTTGACGGTAAGACCTATTGTGGCTCTGATGCTGCGACCAATAGCTATTGGCGCTTCTACGTAAAGGGCAAGTCCGACGCAAAGTACAAGTTCGCCGACGTTGGCGCTGGTGCCTACGAGCTCCATGAGGGTGACGCCGTCACCTTTATGTATGCTGGCGACAGCGATGCCCTCCCTGGTCAGGTGCTTGGATCCGCCGATATCATCGGCCCCGATGTCAACGGCAACAATACTCGCTGGGGCTCGGCAAGCAATGTTTCCCTGCCCGAAGGCTCTACGGCTCAGGACCTTATTGAGACGGTTCTGAAGGCGAAGGGCATTGATTACAAGGCCTCCCAGAGTGGTGCATACTGGTCCATTACTTCGCCGTTCGAAGACAAGTCTTACGGCTATGATGGTGCGACCGGTAAATACTGGCATCTGTATATCAACGGAGAGTCCTCATCTCTCTGTGCCAACCAGGTCACGCTCAAGAGCGGCGACAAGGTTACATTTGCCTACACCACCGAAAAATCGCCCATGCCCGATCCCGACAAGATTGTCGTGGACCCGAGTGCGACGACTCCTAATTGGGATGCCGAGTGGGCCGGCTACGGCAACAGTGGCAACGGTTCGACCGTAACGGATGCCAAGACGCCTGCGCAGGCCGCCGGTCTTAAGTGGGCCTTCGATTGGAAGGCCGAGTCTGGCCAGCAGTATGCCAACTGCAGCGAGCCTGTCATCGCTAACGGCTTTGTGTACATCGCGACCGAGAACGAGCTCATTAAGATCGATTCGTCCACGGGCAAAAAGGTTGCCTCTGCGCCGCTTGCCTCCAAGGTGAGTTATACCTCTCGTCCGATCTACACCAATGGCCTTATCATCGTTCCGCTCAACGGCGGTGCGGTCCAGGCGATTACTGCAGACAAGCTGATCTGCAAGTGGCTGACGCCCGGTTTGACGGACTTGACGCAGAGCTCCTGCACCGTCGTTTCGGACGGCGAGTACGTCTATGTTGGTACGGTCGATATTTCGTATGACGAGAATTACAACGCGACCTACGGCAACGGCTCCTTTATGCGCATTAAGATTGCCACGGGCGAAGTTTCTTGGCAGAACATCGACCCTGCCGAGGGCTATTACTGGACTGGTGCGGCTTTGACGGATAAGTATGCCATCGTTCCTACGAGCGCGGGTACGCTTAAGTGCATTGATAAGACGACGGGCGATGTCGTTTCGACCATGAAGCTCGGCGCTCTCGCGAACGCCGACTGTGTCGCCGATCCGTCCAATGGTTCGACCTTCTATCAGATGACGCACGATGGAAAGCTCCATGTGATTTCGCTTTCGGCGAAGGGCGTGCTGAGCGAGCAGAAGACGGTCGATCTGGGTCTTACTAATAACATGAGCGCACCGGCGGTGGCTGGCGAAAACTTGATTGTCGGCGGACAGACGGCTACTGGCTCTGCTCTGGCTCTCTATAATCTGAAGACCGGTAAGACCACGATGGTCACCGCTGCTGACGGTAAAGAACTTCCGGCCGGATTTAACGGTATTGCTGCTACTCCGCTGGTGAGTGTTCAGGGCGGCAAGACCTATGTGTACTTCACCGTTAACAGCGCGGATAGCAAGGATTACGTCAACTACTCTGCTGGTGGTGGCGTGTATCGCTATACACTCGGCGATGCAGAGGCGACGCAGATTTATGATGCGGCTGGCCATTACCAGCACTGCGACTCTCCGGTCATTGCCGATGCATCTGGCAACCTGTACTACATCAATGACTCGGGCACGCTGTTCAAGCTGGGGGCCGTTGAGTCTTGGACGGTTGCCTTTAATTCCAACGGCGGG
>CABUQY010000101.1 GCA_902493915.1 uncultured Collinsella sp. | reverse complement strand
CCTCCTCACGGTGCCCGGGATCGGCCCCAAGACCGCCGCGGCGCTGGTGACGTCGATCGACATATCCGCCTTCAGGGGGCACGACGAGCTCGCGAGCTATTGCGGCGTGGCGCCGTCAGACAGGCGCTCCGGGAGCAGCATCAGGTCGACGTCGCCTCAGCACGGCGGGAACAGGCAGCTCAAGAACCTGCTCATATTCAGCTGCAACTCCCTCATCGGCACGGACAACAGGTTCGGGAGGTACTACGGGGAGTGCAGGGCGAGGGGGATGAGGCACAGCAAGGCGCTGAAGGCGGTCGCGAGGAAGAGGCTCAAGGTCATATATGCGATCATGCGCGACGCCGTCCCGTACGCGGCCTAGCGGGCGGCGGGATCAACCGAAGAGGAAACCAAGCGGGGGCGCCAGGCGCCCGGATGCGTCATGCCGAAATGGCGCGAAGCACGCGGTTGACAAAACTATAGAGACACGTCCCAAAAAGACTGCGGTGGAATCGATAGGGATTCCACCGCAGGTTGTTGAGGGCTAAAGGTTGTAGGTGACCACTTGGGGCTCGCAGGGGTTGGCGGGGTCGACCTGCTCCGGGCGGACGAACTTGACGGTCACGGCCTCAAAGCCCGCCTTGTGCAAAACATCAGCGTAGACGCGCGCCTGCAGGGCGTGCTTCTCCTGCAGCTGTTCCGGCGTCTCGTCCGGCGTGCCGCCCGTCTTGTAGTCGATGACCAGCGCGCATGACGAATCCGCCGGGTTCGTCGCCAAAGCATCGATGGCGCCCTCGGCATATGCACCGTAGCGAGCGATGTCCTCATCCTCGCAGCCCAGCGAAAAGAACGGCACCTCGGCGCGAACGCACGGCCAGGCAAGCAGCTCGGCACGGACCGCCGACTTGAGCCAGCGATCCAGGGCAACGTCGAAGCGTTCGCGCTGTTCCGGCGTCAGGCGCCACAGGCGAGCCAGGGCGTCGGTACGCTCGGCGGGCAGCGCATCGGCACCCATCTCGATCAGCCACTGGCAGGCGGCATGGAACGCCGAGCCCAGCGCCATGGGGTTGCCGGCGGGCTCAACGGCGGCCACGCCTGCATCCGTCATCTCGGAACCATCCGACTCCGCATCATCGCCGGCCTCGTCCATGGGCGTGTGTGCCTCGGCGGCACGGTCCTCGGACTCGGCATGCAGCGCCGCGGCAATTGACGAGTAGCTGTACGAATCGCGCGCCGGATACGGGCAGGCGCCCATGCGCACGCCCACCGTCTGGGGATACACGAGCTCAAACGCATCGGGCTCGGGGTCGGCAGGGCCGGGAACGGCGGCGCGGGCATCCGCACCGGCGCCCTCCGGCTCCGCATCGCCGCGGACAAGCCTGCCCTCGGCATCCAGAGAAGCATTGGCCTCAAACGCCTGCTCGCCAAACGTAAAGTCCGCCAGCGAGATGAGCTCGTAGTCGCCCGGCTTGGAGTTGTCGAACACCAAACGGTCGCTATCGAGCTGCGGCATGTCCAGGCTGTCGGTCGGCAGGATGCGGCGCAGCACGTCGTAGGTCAGATCCGTCTCGACATCGAAGGTCGGCGCCGTCACCTTGCCGCGGCTCACGCCGACATCCATCGCCAGAATAACCAGCTCGCGCGCTCGCGTCATGGCGACATAGAGCAAGCGAGCCCGCTCCTCGAGCGAAAGCTGCAGGTCGTCGTTGCGCAGGCGAACGAATGCCTCGGCGGGAGAACCCGTCGCGCAGACATCCTCCATGAGCTCCGGCGGCAACCATAGCGACGTGCCCTTACCCTTAAACGCATGCTCAAACTGCTTTTTGACGTCATCGCCCTTTACGAACGTGCCGTCCGCGAGTTTAACGCCGTCGAAGCGTGCCGGCAGCGCCACGACCTGCGCTCCACCCTCGACACGCCCCATCTGAGCCGCACCCGAGGACTTACGCACGCCAAAGCACTCCGCAACCGCCACGACCGGATACTCCAGGCCCTTGGACGCATGCACCGTCATGATGCGCACCGCGCCGTCGCCCTCCTCGTTGAGGGCGCCTGGGGCCTCCTTGCCCGCCAAGAAGCGGTCGAAGGCAAGCGCAATGGAACGCGGCGAGTTACCGAACTCGGCCTCCGCCTCGGCCACGGCATCGAGCGCCTTAAGCACGTTGGCGGCAATGGCCTTGCCCTCGGGACCACGCTGTGCCAGACGCACAAACCAGCCGGAAGCGTTGACAGTATCGCGCGCGATGGCGGCGAACGAATCGCGGCCCACGCGACGAAGCGCATACCGCAGCACCTCGCGGGCGCGCGTCACGAGCGGCAAGTCTTGCAAACCCGGCACATCGGAATCGCTCATGATGCCCACGTCGATGTTGCGGCGCGAGGTCTCCCCCGTCTGGTCGTCCAGCTTGGTCGCCAGCGCCAGGAACTCCTGGGCGCCGAGCGCAAACATCGGCGAGGCGAGCAGTGGCATAAGGCCCTGCGCCGTATCGGCCGGATTGGCGAGTGCGCAGACCAGGGCACGCACCGTCTGCACCTCGGCTGCCTGGGCAAAGACCGAGCCGCCTGCGATCACGCAGTCGAGCCCCTGGTCGCGGAAGGCCTGCGCATAGACATCGGCGTTGGTCATGCGGCCCAGCAGCAGGACCATGCTGCCCTGGGGCTGGCCCGCTTTAACGAGTGCTTGGAATCGCTCCGCAATCGCACGAGCTTTCGCCTGCGTTCGCTCCTGCGTACTGCCACCGGCAACGAAGATCGCCTGGCGGCGCGATGCCTTCGCCTTGAGCTTGTCCTCGCGTTCGTCGCTCGGTTCAAGATCCAAGAACCCCTGCATCAAACCACCGGTGTCGCCGTCAAAGACGCGCGCCACATAGCGCAGCACCTCGTCGTGGCTGCGGAAGTTGCGTACAAGCTTGACAAGCTCGCCGGCGGGGGCATCGGACGTGGCGACCGTCTCGGACGCCGTCGTCGAACCCACCTTGCGCTCCTGGCGACGGAACACCTCGACCTCGGCACCACGGAAGCGGTAGATCGACTGCTGTGCATCGCCCACGGTACACAGCGCACGCTCACCCGCGCCGGTCAGGTAACGGATCAGGTCGACCTGCATCTGGTCGGTATCCTGGAACTCGTCGATCATGACCATCTTAAAGCGGCCCTCATAGGCCGCTCGAATAGCCGGGTAGTCGCGCAGCGCCTCGTACGCCATACGCAGTAGGTCGTTGTTATCGAGCGCGGACTGGCCGGCCTTCAGCGCGCGATACTCAGCCTCCACGGAACGGGCCAGGCCCACCAGCGCATCGAGCGCGGGACCACCGCAGGCCAGCACGATATTGATAAACGCATCGGCAGCCTCGGCCTTGAGTAGCTCCACCTGCTCCTTAGAAAACGCCTTGCTCGCCCGAGGCATGCTGCACGACATCATGAGTCGCGCCGCATCCTCCATGGTTTTGCCGCTCGCCTCAAACGCGTCGATGGCGTCGAGTGCCACCTGTGCCTTTTCGGTCGCGGCCTTGCTCGCACCCAACGCCGCGCGATAGGCGTCGGCAAGCGCCGAGGTGTCAGCCTGGCCGCGCGCCACGCACACATCGTCCATGCCGCCCGGCAGCTGGCTCGATAGCTCCAGCAGGTCGCGCACCAGTCCTTTAATGGTGGTACCGGCGCCAAACGGCCCACCCTCGCCCGCCATGGGATACCAAGCGTAGAGGGCCTTAAGCGAAGCGGCGAGCTCGGGGGCGGCATCGGGCGCCGTCGCGCGGGCCAGCACATGCTCAACAGCCTGGTCCATAAGCTCGTCGGTATCGGTGAGCACCGTGAACTCGGGGTCGATGCCCAGCTCCAACGCGTGTGCGCGCAGGATGCGCGAGCACATGCCGTGAATGGTCGAGATCCACGCATCGTCGACGGTCAGGGCCTCCTCGTCCATACCCTCTTCGATAAGCGCGCGACGCACGCGGTCGCGAATCTCGGCCGCGGCATCTTTGGTAAAGGTAATGGCGAGCACCTGATCCAGATGCTCGACAAACGGACCGGATTCGGGCGAGAGCGCGTAGACGATGCGGCGCGTGAGGGTAAAGGTCTTGCCCGAACCGGCGCCCGCCGAGACAAACAGCGGACGGTCGAGCGTTTTGACGACTTGCAGTTGTTGCGGCATCAAAGTCGAAAGATCCATGGTCTACACGTCCCTCCTTACAAACGTTCCTTCGTGGTTATACGAGCAGCGCGCATGCGCGGCCTGAGCCGACGTCGGGTCGACGGCGGCAACGTCGCCTGCCTCGAGTTCGTGCAGGCGCTCGGCGATGCCGGCCTCCACGCGATCGAGCAGGGCGTCGAAGTCCATGCTGCCACCCTCGCCGGGAAAGCCCTTCTTAAGCCCCGGGATGCGGCCGTCACCACGCTCCTCCTCGAGCAGCTCGGCACTCGCGGCGCCGCGCAGCGCCGGTTTGCCGCCCTTGGTCGAAAAATAGAGCGCCGCACGGGCATCCAGATCCAGCGCCCGGCGCATGGCCTGCGCATAGATAAGCGTCTGGGTATGGGGCGGCAGCCACCGCGGGTCGTCGATGGCGGCCTCGCCCGATTCCTCGTCGCGCACCGTGGGGTCGGCGAGTTTAAACTCCTCAACGCCCGTGCGATGCTTGTAGTCGATTACCACGGCGCGATTCTCGGCATCCACATCCACGCGGTCGATGCGCCCGCCGAGCGGCCAGCCGGCATACTCGACCTGGAGCTCGTTGAACGCAAACTCCAGGTAGCGCGGCGCGAAAGGCGCGAGCGCCTCGGACTCGTAGGCAAGAACGCCCTCCAGCTGCGGCAAAATCTCGGCCACCTGGCGCTCCTCCACCGGGGAGAGCGGCACGAGCGGGCCCTCGGCACCGCGCTTGCCCGCATGCTCGGCCAAGGTCTCGTCAAAGACCTCGCGCAGCAGCTCCTTCGCGCGTGGCAGATTCATGGGTGTCACGCGCTCCATGCCCTCCTGGGGCAGACAGGCATGCAAGTGTTCCAGCACGTCGTGGACAAAGTTGCCCTTCTCCATATTGCCAAAGCCAGCGTCGATCGACTGGGGCTTCACGCGGTACGAGACGAACCAGCATAGCGGGCAGGTCGAATAGGCCTCGATCTGCGAGGCAGACGTCAGGCGCGGCACCAGCGGCGCATCCTCGCCCTCGCCATCGCGACGACGCAGGACCAAATACGGAATGGCTTCATCGCTCAGATGCTGAGGAGCTTCGCAGGTCACGCGCTCGCGCCTAAGACCTTCGCCTGCCGCGGGATCGAAGTCCCTTACGATATCGCCCTCACCCACGCACTTCGCCTT
>CABUQY010000100.1 GCA_902493915.1 uncultured Collinsella sp. | reverse complement strand
TATGAATCCCCGCCGGCATCCCGACAAGCTATCGACAACATCCCAATATCTGGTAAGCGCGTGATTATCGCTGCGTGCAATTCCATGCACCCCCCTTGGTCGAGTATTATGGTTCGGCTATGCCCTTTGCGCATGGCGTTCTTCTGACCTTTTCCTTCGACGCTTGGCGGTTTTTAGATTCATGGCTTCATCCCCGAGCTACATACCGTACCTATGCGTGGCAGCGGCGGCCTTTATCACGACCTTCCTCGCGGTGCCCCTGGTCAAGCGCTTGGCAATTAAGCTCGATGCCGTCGACTATCCTTCTAAGCGCCGCATCAACACCAAGCCCATCCCACGTTTGGGCGGAGCGGCGGTGTTTTTGGGCCTGGTCGTTGCCTGCATTGTGCAAATCCTAGGCACCTGGTACCTAGGCTGGCCACCCGTCCTGGTGCCGCACCCGCGCCTTCACATTAGCTATCCCATGCTGGCGCTCTCCTTTACCGTCATCTTTGCGACCGGCGCTATCGACGACGTCTTCCAGCTCACGCCCAAGCAAAAGCTGGCCGGACAAGTCCTCGCCGCGCTTATCGCCTGTATCGGCGGCCTAAAAATCGGCGTCATCGTCAACCCGTTTGCCCCCGGCGAGATCATGCTCGGATGGCTCGCCTACCCCATCACCGTGATCTATCTGGTGGCATTCACCAACATCATTAACCTCATCGACGGCCTCGACGGCTTGGCCACGGGCATCTGCGGCATCGCGTCATTCACCATGTTCTCAATGGCCGTGCTCTCGGGCCGCATCGACGCCGCCGCGCTCTCTATTGCGCTCTTTGGCGCCTGTCTAGCCTTTTTGCACTACAACTTCAACCCCGCAAGCATCTTCTTGGGCGACTCGGGGTCGCTGCTGCTGGGCTTTGCGCTGGGCTCCATCTCGCTGCTCAACGTGAGCCGCACCGCCGCACTCACCTCGCTTATCATCCCGCTCATCGTTGCCGGCGTGCCTATCATCGACACGTTTAGCGCCATCGTGCGCCGCAAGCGCGCCCACATTAGCATCGGGCAGGCCGACAAGGGCCACATCCACCACCGCCTGATCCAAGAAGGCTACAACCAAAAACAGGCTGTGCTGCTCATCTATGCCTGGTGCATTATGCTTTCGGCCGGCGCCGCCGCCATCAATCAGGTCGAGGTGCCCATGCGCGTGCTCATCTTTACCGTGCTTGCCATTGGCTCGGCGGCCTTTGCCAAGCACCTGCACCTGTTTGAACCCGTGCTGCGCCACCATTACAACAAGCGCACGCACGAGGACGAACTGGTCACCCCCGACGACCCCGCCTTTAAGCAGGAGGAGCAGGCAGCTGAGGAACGTAAGGAAGAGCGCCACCACAAGCTCTAGGGCAAGCTGCCGAGGATGTGCCAAGGCACCGTTGGCCAAGCGCGGCCGCGCCGCGCCCATCGCACAAGCCACCCCTCTCCCGCCCCTCGCCTACTTACGCCCCGCCCCTCCAATAAACGCGTTATCATCTTGACCCATGAACATACGTTAGGAGCAATCATGCCAAACGAGAACAGCTACGAAGTCGCGCTGCAAAAGAGCAACGCCATTCGCGAGGGCCTGGCCAAGACGCCCGAGAAGTTCACCATGCTTACCGGCGACCGCCCCACCGGCCGTCTGCACCTGGGTCACTACTTTGGCACCCTCAAGGGCCGCGTGGAGCTGCAGAACATGGGCGCCAGGACCAACGTACTCATCGCCGACTACCAGGTCATCACCGACCGCGACACCACCGAGCACATCCAGGACAACGTGTACAACATGGTCATGGACTACCTTGCCTGCGGTATCGACCCCGACAAGACCATGATCTACGCGCACTCCGCCGTGCCCGCCGCCAACCAGCTCATGCTGCCGTTCCTGTCGCTGGTGTCCGAGGCCGAGCTGGCGCGCAACCCCACGGTCAAGGCCGAGATGGAGGCCTCGGGCCACGAGCTCACCGGCCTTCTGCTCACCTACCCGGTGCACCAGGCCTGCGACATCCTGTTCTGCAAGGGCAATGTGGTGCCCGTCGGCCGCGACCAGCTGCCGCACATCGAGCTCACCCGTACCATCGCCCGCCGCTTTAACAACCGCTACGGCAAGGTATTTCCCGAGGTCGAGGCGCTGCTGTCCGAGACCCCGCTGCTGCCCGGCCTTGACGGTCGCAAGATGAGCAAGAGCTACGGCAACGCCATCAATATTTCGATGACCGCCGAGGAAACGGCCAAGCGCATCAAGAAGAGCCAGACCGACTCCGAGCGCATGATCACGTTCGACCCCGAGAACCGCCCCGGTGTGTCCGGCCTGCTTTCGACGGCTGCAATCTGCACCGGTCGCTCCGAGGTCGAGATTGCCGAGGAGATTGGCATGGGCGGCTCCGGCCAGCTCAAGAAGTACGTGACCGAGGCCGTCAACGAGTACTTCGCACCTATCCGCGAGCGTCGCCAGCGCTACGAGAACGATCTGGACTATGTGAAGGACGTCCTGCATGAGGGCAACCGTCGCGCCAACGAGATCGCCGAGCAGACCCTGGCCGAGGTTCAGGACGCCATGGGTATGGTGTACTAGGCCGATCTGCTGACTTGAGCTTTCGATTGCTATAGGGCGGGCGCTACGGCGTCCGCCTTTTTTGGAGCGGACCGCTTCGGCTCCGTCCATCGCACTCCCCCGACAAACAGGAACAGGCCCGCTGGCAGTTAGTTGCCAGCGGGCCTGTTCCCGAAGTACACCGTTGAATCGCACAGAGGGGAGGAATGCGAATCAAACTCAACAGGGCAGGCTTTTTCATCGCCTATTGCCTGCTCCGTTGCTGAAACCAATATAGTTCACCGTGGTTTACTTTGCAGCATCAATATCCGCCGCCATAGCTTCTCCATAAGTTAGCCCAAGTAAACTAAACCACCACAAAGGGGGCAGGCACCTTTGTGGTGGTTTTGGCCACGGCAGAGCGCTAGAGCCCTGCTGGCCAGCGACAGGCGGGCAAGTCGACGTGCATGTCGTCCTTAAGCGCCACACCCTCCCCTAGCAAAAGCTCACGTTGAGCATCGGGACCGCCAAAAGCGAAGCCCTCGCATATGTGCCCGTCGGCAAACACCACGCGGTGACAGGGAATCTCGCCGGGACGCGGATTACTATGCAGGGCATACCCCACGTACCGCGCACTTCGTGGACGACCGGCAAGCAGCGCCACCTGACCATACGTGGCGACCATCCCCTCGGGGATCTGCTCGACCACCTCGTACACCCGTTCAAAAAAGCCCTCAGACGCCATTGCTCGCTCCCTTCCACCCGGAAAAGCATAAACCACCACAAAGGTGCCTGTCCCCTTTGTGGTGGTTTATGGCAGATCGGTTAGTTGGCGGGCTGGAAGAAGGCTACGGCGACGGCGCCGGGGCCTACGTGGGTGCCGATGGTGGCGCCGATGGTGTGAACGGGCAACTCGCCTTCGGTGTGGCCAGCCCAAAGTGCCGCGCTGTCCTCGATATACTTCTTGAGCACCGCATCCGAAAGGCCCGTATAGCCGAGCGCCAGCGGCATGGAAAAGTCGATGCCGCCCGCTTTTTCGACCTTCTGATTGAGCAGATTGCGGCCGTTCTTGGAACCGCGCGCCTTACCCAGCTGCACGATCAGACCGTCCTCGACAGCCACCACGGGCTTTACGTTGAGCAGCGTGCCCACGGCGCCGGCCGCAGCAGACAGACGACCGCCGCGCACCAGGTACTCCAGCGTCTCGAGCAGGCCGATAACCACCACACGGTCGCGCACGGCCTCGACGGCCGCCGCGATCTGAGCTGCACTACGACCCTCATCCACCAGGCGCAGGGCATACTCGACCATGACACGCTCGCCCAGAGTGACGTTATTGCTATCCACCACGTAAACGTCGCCGCCTGGCGCCTCGGCAAGTGCGGTACGGGCACTCTGATTGGTGCCTGATAGCTTAGCGCCCACGGTAATAATCACAGCCTCATCGCCGGCTTCACGAACCTTGGCAATCGCCTGCGAAAACGCGTACGGGTTGACCTGGCCGGTCTTGGGCAGCTCATCGCGCTCCACGAGCATCTCGTAAAAGCGCTGGTGATCGATGTCGATGCCATCCATGTACACATCGGTGCCAAAGGTGACGGACAGCGGCAAAACGGCCAGTGCTGGGTGCTCGACCGGCGACATATCGCTTGCGGAATCGGTAATAATGCGGACGGACATAGCGAATCCTTTCTTGCGCAGGTCCCGCGCAGGGAATTTTGACAGCAAGGCCCCGGCACGGTATACGCGCTCAAACAGGACTATGCAGTTGTTAATTGGAAGCAAAAGCCTTGGCGGCCCTACAGCTCGCGCAGGGTGTTGAGAATCGTGCGCAGCGACGCATACATCTGCTCGCGCTGCTCCACACCCATAGCCTTACCGGTGGTATCGAGCACGTCGCGAATGATGCGGTCCGCTTCGCTCATGCTCTCGCCGCCCAGAGCGGTCAGGCGCACCGGAGCACGATACTTAACGGCGGCATCGCCCGAATCGTCGACCTCGACGTAGCCGCCCTCCTCCAGATGCGCGAGCGTACGCGAGACGGCGGCGCGGGTCACGCCTGCCATGCGAGCCAGGTCAGCGCCAGTCAGGCCGTCCTTGCTGCGCTCAAGATAGTAAAGGCACATAACGTCGGAGCCCTTGAGGCCCAGCCTTGCGCCCTCGGATGTCTTAATGCGCTGAATCTCCTTGTAGAGCCCGCTGATCAGTCCGACAAAGTCCTCGAAACGTGTCTCGTCGTTCTGCTGCATGGGAGACGACCGCCTTTCGCTTGCATAATGCTTACGGGTAAACATCTTAGTCGCATAAGGCGACACCCGTACCCAAATACCCCATTTGTTAACCCATCAACATAAAAACCACCACAAAGGGGACAGGCACCTTTGTGGTGGTTTTGACCGGCGAACATGATCCGCAGGCGTCGCTACAGCTCCACGCAGGGATTGTCGCGGGTCACAAGCGTCTTAACGACAACCGTCGCTCCCAGATAGCGCTCGAGCAGCTCGGCTAAGCGATCAATCGCGGCCTGGCAATCCCCCATCCGCTCGGGCTCCACGCACTCAATCGCCAGGAACGCATCGGCCGAATCATCGGACAGCGCCGTGCGAACGCCGTCGCGCCAGTTCCAGCAGCGGCACACAGCGCCCGCATCGTCGATGTAGGCGAGCTCGCCGGGCAGCGTCGGATCGTCCGCCTCCTCGCCAAGCGGCAAGAACGCATCGCCACCGTCGGTCACCTTCAAGCGAAGGTCTC
>CABUQY010000099.1 GCA_902493915.1 uncultured Collinsella sp. | reverse complement strand
TAACGCGTGAGTCGCTGCTTGTGCGCAGCGCGGTTTCATCCTTTGTTTCGAAGGCTTACTTGATGAGCTATCTCAAGTTCAACGGGTTTAATAGCTAGCCGACGTATAAAACGGGCGGGACAAAGAGCCATCTGTCGCTTTGTCCCGCCCGTTTTTTTTGCTTGGTTGGACTTTATTTGCCCGAAGCTACGCCCATGCCGTAGCCGATGATCAGGCCGTGCATCTCGGCGTAATAGGAATCCAGGCCGTTGCAGGGCATGATGATGGTCTTGGAGCCGGGCCAATGTTCGACTATGCGATCAGTAAGCGCCTGGGCTCCAGCTTCGTTCTCAACGTGATCGATGATGACCTCACCGCCCGTAAAGCCCTCGGCTTCCATAGTGTCGATGATCTTGTTGAGCATCTTCTTTTCGCCACGCGTGTGCCCGACGAGTTCGATTTTACCGGCCTCACTCGCCGTGCCCAAAATGCGGATATTGAGCTTGTTGGCAATGACGCCGGCTGCCTTAGGGATACGTCCGGCTTTGGCGAGGTTTTCGTAATTGCACAAACTGAAGAGGATTTTGCTGTTCTGCTCAAGGCTATCGAAGTATGCGCAAGCGTCCTCGAATGAGACATCCGGATTGCTTGCAAGATAGCGGTCGAACAGCAAGAAAATGAGATCCATTTTGCCGCCAGCTGCGCGTGAATTGACTAGATGAATCTGTCGGTCGGGCTCCTCGGCAAGAACCATATCGCGAGCCGTGGCTGCCGCATTGTAGCTGCCCGACACGCCCTCAGAGATCGGCATGCAGATGGTCTTGTCTGCCAATTTGAAGAGCTCGGCCCACTCCCCTACGCTGGGACAAGCGCTCGAAGAAGCGTTCGTCTCCGTCTGTACAGCGCAGTTGAGCTCATGCACATCGAGCGAAAGGTCATCGACGAATTCACGCTCCCCCACTCGAATTTTGAGGGGCGCAAATGCAAAGGTGGTATGGGGTGCGGTCGGTTGCCAATCGCGGAGGTTGCAGCTTGAATCGGAGATAAGTGCCCAGCTCATAGAGGGTCCTTTCTAATTGTTCCCATACAATTATAGCCATCTTGCAGACCGATTGGGCCGCTATCTAGTATTCAAAACTAGATAGCGGACTGCACTAAAGGCAAAAGAATGGACCCCATGACTCAAAGCCACGAGGTCCATATCCGTTTGCTTTATCTGAATACTTAGTAACGCACGAAGATATAGTTGTTGTTCATGCCGGCGGCAACGGAGCTGATGATAACACCCGTGTTGTAGTCGGAAGCATGAATCATCTGACCACCACCGATGTAAATGCCGGTGTGGTACGAGTTGACCACAACGTCACCGGGCTGCGGATCGGACACACGCGTCCAGCCCATAAAGGTGCCCGTGGTGCCCAGACGGCAATAGCGACCAGTGAGGCAATAACTAACAAAACCAGAGCAGTCGAAGCTGTTCGGGCCAATTCCGCCCCAGGAATAAGCGCAACCAAGCTTGCTGTATGCACGCGAGACAACAGAACCGCCATCGACGGACTGGCTCGGAGCAGAAGGCGTCGGAGCCGGAGCAGGTGTAGAGGGCTGCGGCGTCGGAGCAGGTGCCGGCGTAGGAGCCGGAGTGTTGCCGCCCTGGTTGTTGTTATTGCTGGTCTGACCACCGTTGTTGGTGTTCTCGGTCGTACCGGCAGTCTCGTTGCTCACCGTGGCCTTCTCGGCGGTGCTGGCGTTGATGCCGGCCTGCAGCGCGGCGTTGGCCTCGGCCTCTGCGGCAAGCTCGGCCTGCAGCTGCGAATCCAAGGAGTTTACGACGTTCTGTGCTTCAGCCTGCTGGGCGTTAAGCTCGTCGACCTTCTTTTGCGTGGTGGCGACGTTCTTCTCCTGCTCGGCCTGCTTATCGGTGAGCTGCTGCTTAAGCTCCTTGACCTCTTGAATGGTCTGAGCCTGCTTATCGGAAACTTTGCCGTAGTAGAACAAACGGTTGAGCATATCGCTCAGATCATCGACACCCGTCAAAACCTGAAGCAGGCTCAGACCGCCGGTTTTGTACTCGCCGGCGACATAGGTCGAGAGCTTGGCCTGACCATCGGCGATCTCCTGCTGCTTTTGCGTGATCTCGCCAGCAGTCTGATCGAGCGCCTGCGTCTGCGTGGCGAGCTCATCGTAAATCTGCTGGGTTTGGGTACCGATCTGCTCGAGCTTCGTACGAGCAGCGGCAAGGTCGGATGCGGTATCGGCGTAGGCAGGAGCCGCGAGGCCCAAGCCCAAAACACAAGCGAGGGTTGCCGTAGCAGCGCAGCGTGCCATGTTTTTGTGCGTGTTTGCTGTGCGCATGTAGCTTCCTTTCCAGTAACTAAGGGTAACGGCTAGTCCACCGTCACCAGGCTAAATAGCTCAACATCGTCGTCAGTCGACGTGAGCTTCTCGCGCGGGTTGAGAAACGCAAGCTCAAGGATACACCCGTAGCCCACAAGCTTTGCGCCCATATCTCGCACCAGTTTACCTGTTGCCTCGACGGTTCCGCCCGTCGCGACCAAGTCGTCCAGAATCAACACGGTATCTTTAGAGCTGATAGCGTCGGCATGGATCTCAATTGAATCGGTGCCGTACTCGAGCTCGTAGCTCTGGCTTACGGTCTCGCGCGGCAGCTTGCCCGGTTTACGTGCGGGAACAAAGCCGGCGCCCAGAGCGACGGCCACGGGAACGCCCACCATAAAGCCGCGAGCCTCGGGACCCACGACCTTGGTGATTCCCATGCCGGCAAAGTGCTCGGCGAGGGCATCGGTCATGGCTTTGAGCGCCTCGGGATTGCCGAAGAGCGGCGTGATGTCTTTAAAGATGACTCCGGGCTCGGGATAGTCGGGGATGTCGACGATTTGAGATTCGAAGTCGTACATTGCATGACCTTTCAATGGGTTGCCGGATAAGCGGCAGCTGTTACTTGCCCGCGGTGACGGTGCCGGATTGCGAAGGGGCGACGACCTTGAGCGGCTTTACGAGAGAATCCTCGTGTGAAGCCGGCGCGACTGTCTCTTCGTTTTTGGCCTTGGTGGACTCGGAGCGAGTGATTTCCTCATCGAGTGCATCGATGTCGGCGTCCTCGACCACGGCGTTGAGCGACTCAAAAACGCGGTTCTTGAGCAGCGCGGTGTGCACGCCCTCCGTCAGGTCGTGAAGCTTCTTAAACGCACGCTCGAGCTTGGCGTCGCGCTCGTCATCGGAAGTATCCATGCCGAGCATGCTCACGAGCACCTGCTCAAACATCGAGGACTCGCGGTTGGCGGAAGACACGTACTGACGCAGGTTGCGCGGCTCGATATGGAAGCGTGACAGCTCGGAGCAGTAGCGGATGATCGGGAAATCGCGACCATCGACGAGCTCACGATTCTGCGGACTCTTGATGATGCGAATGAGGTCGTTCTCGGCGAGCGAACGGATAAACGAAATCTCGACGCCCAGCATATCGGGAATGGTCTCGATGGGATGCAGCTTTTGCTTAGTCTCCTTGGGCTCCGTCTTGAGCGGAACATCGGACAGCAAGCCCACCTCGTAGGCGAGCGTTGACAAGTCCGTGGCGTTTTCCAAGCGCTGCTTAATCACGTTGAGCGGCATGTAGCGGGTCTTCTGCAAGTGCAGGATGACCTCCAGGCGATCAACGTCCTCCTTAGAGTACTGACGGTATCCCTTAGGCGTACGATGAGGGGTAATGAGCCCCTCATCCTCTAGAAATCTAATTTTTGAGTTCGAAAGATCGGGGTATGCGCCTCGAAGTAGGTTGACGACTTGGCCGATACTCAGATAGTTGCGTTCGGCCATGCCCTACTCACCGGTTTCGATGCGCTCCGGCGTGCTCTCGTGGTAGATGAGCGTAAACGTACCGATCTGAACGGAAGAACCGTCGTGCAGCGGGGCTGCATTGACAATGGCACCGTCGACCCAGGTACCATTGAGCGAGCCCAGGTCCTCGATGCGAGCGCCGAGGCCCTCGCGAATAATGCGCGCGTGGCTGCGCGAAACAGTCATGTCGTTGAGGAAGACGCCGTTCGCGGGATCGCGGCCGATGGTGGTCACGTCGTCCTCGAGCTCAAAGGCGGCACCAGTCTGCGGACCCTTGACGATGGACAGAACGGGGGCGGTGATGCGCACGTTGGCCATGAGGTCGGGAACGGTGACGTCGCTTGAAGGCACGCGGAATACGCAGGTAGCGTCAGCAGTCTTATCATTCTGAGGCATATTGTTAACCATGTTGTCCATGACAACCCCTAACTTATCGCGGACGTGCCGCAAATAATGAACCGTACGTAATCATACCCCAACGAATCAGTCTTCGATTTCAGGGTTCAGAAAGTCGATGTCCTCGTCCTCGGGATGCGCGAGAGCCTGTTTAATGGCCACTCCGCCCTTAATGGAGTAGATGACAGCCGTGAGCATGGAGAAGATCACGCCGCCGTACACAAAGAAGATGCCGAGGGGCACCGAGCTTCCGTTGAGGCCCGGGAAGGCCGTAAGGGTTGAAGGTAAAAGGTGCAGGCCGTCAACAACGGGGAACCCGAGCAGCATGAGCGAGAAGCCGGTCATGAGCAGCGCAGTGGCAATCTTTCCGGGAAAGACGACATCGATGGGGCGACGGTGATAATGACGCACGATAAGCGTGCCGATGCCCAGATAGATGTCGCGGCCAATAATGAGCACGCAGACCCAGATGGGCAGCTCTCCGCGGACCACCAGTCCCAGCACGCCGGTGAACAGCAGCGCGCGGTCGCAAATGGGATCCATGACCTTGCCGAGCCACGAGACCGTCTTAGTCATGCGGGCGATCTGCCCGTCCATCCAGTCGGTGGAGGCGGCAACGGCGTAGATAGCGATGGCGATGACGCGGTTGTTATCCGTCACAAACAGGTACAGAAATACCAGGGTGAGGATCAGGCGCGTAAAGGTGATGAAATTGGAGATCGTAAAGATCTTATTCGACGGGTAATCGGAAGTGCCGATAAGCTCCTTTTTGATCTTCTTTTTGATGCCCACAGGACTCCCCCGCTGGTTAACGACAAAACTTTCGATACTATACCCGTTCCGGCGATGTCTATCCAGCGAAGCCATAGAGAGTCCAGACATGTGGAGGGCGCCTCTGGGCTGCGCTGGATTCTGCATTTGTGTACATCAGCCTCCAAAAGCGACATTTTTCGGCATCTTTGGTGGCTGGTGTACACGTTTTGATTCGGTGATTACATCGATCGGGAAAGTTGTTGCTTTAAGCAAATGCGTACGGGTCGAGAAGGGCTGGCACCAAAAGAGCCCAACGGCCGTTACGGCTTCGTTAGAAACGCGCCCCACCATGGATGGTGAACCCGAAAGGTAAGGCACGCGGGCGCGGCGACTCGGCCCGCGCGCCCGGAAGAGAAAGG
>CABUQY010000098.1 GCA_902493915.1 uncultured Collinsella sp. | reverse complement strand
ACCCCCGCCGCACGAAGTGCGCAGCGGGGGTCCTGCCATGTCCGAGGACGATTTGGGGGCAAAGCCCCCTGGCCTCCCCGGCGAGTATACGGGACGGCGACTACAGGTATTCGATCTGGGCGCCTTCCGTGTCGCACGTCAGAATATGCGTATCACACTTAGGGAACTGCTCGCGCAGCTTGACCTGCAGGAACTTTGCCACGATGGTGTCGTCAGTCACGGCCATGAGAGTCGAGCCCGAGCCGCTGATCCAGATGGTCTTGGCGCCGCCGTTAAGGCAGGTGTCGCGCACGGCGTTGTAGTCGGGAATCAGACGGCGACGATAGGGTTCCTGGATGCGGTCGTCATTGGCGGCGGCAATCAGGTCGAGGTCACCAGTCTCCAAGCCGCGCGTCATGCCGGCGATGCGGCCCATCTGCCACACGGCGGTGGAGAGTGGAATCTCCTGCGGCACAACCTTGCGCGCCTCGCTCGTATGCACCTCGTAGGGCGGAATCACGGTAATAAAACGCAGGCGATCGCTCACCTCGTAGCGCAGGCACTGGGGGAGCGAATCGGTCGGCGTAAAGGAACAGACGGCGCCGCCCAGGATAGCGGGGGCGACGTTATCGGGATGGCCCTCGACTTCGGTGGCAATGCGAACCAGCTCGGCGCGGTCGACGGTGTGGCCTGTCAGTGCGGCGGCGGCCATAATGCCGGCGACGACGCAGGTGGAGCTGGAGCCCAGGCCGCGGGCGACGGGCACGTCGGTCTGGATGTCGATGGCAACGGGAAAAGCTGGCTCGTCCCATGCAGCCAGTGCATCGACAAAGCTCACGTAGACCAGGTTGTTCTCGTTTTGGAATTCCTCGGGGCAGCCCGTGATGGTGAGTTTGTCGGCGCGCTCGAAGGTGAAGTGCGAGTAGAGGCTGACGGCCATGCCGAGGGTATCGTAGCCAATGCCCAAGTTGGCGCTTGTTGCTGGGACGGTGATCTTGATCATGTGAGTCCTCCTGGCGTGCCTGGCTGTTTAGTTCGCTGCTCGGGCAGTCCTGCGCAAGACGGAAAGCACATTAAGTGCTTTCCTTTGCGTGCGGAACTCGCGACGAACTAAACAGCCAGGCACGCTATGCACGTTCGTCATCATCCCGGTAGGTATCTGATAAAAGAAGGTGCGCCGGCTTTCGCCGGCGCCTTATAAGGGGTTTAGTTGGTTGCTATCTTTTTTGCAGCCTGCTCTACGTAGCTGGCCATCTCATCGACGTCGCAGACGTCTTCGAAGCGGACGGGCTTGGACTCGAGTTCGGCGAGCTGGGCTGGGGCGACCGTGTTGGTTGCCTGCTCGAGCACGCGCATGGCCTCAAAGTCGTCCTCGGGAACGTCGAGGCCCAGGGCATCGCAGCAGGCGCGCGGGAACTTGTAGGGGCTGGCGGTCGAAAGCAGCACGCGGGCCTTGGCGCCCTCGGTGGGGGCGACCTGCTCAAAGACGTGATAGCCGCAAGCGGTGTGCGGGTCGATCACGTAGCCGTTGGCATCCCAGCAGCTCTTGATGGCGGCGCGAACCTCGTCCTCGCTGGCCCAGCCGCAGCCAAATACGCTCTGGATCTTGGCCAGCAGCTCGGCAGGCACCTCGTAGCGACCGGTCTGGGCAAGCTGCTCCATAAGGCCGGCAACGAGCTCGCAGTCGCCGTCGGACAGGAAGTAGAGCATGCGCTCCAGATTAGAGCTAATAAGGATGTCCATCGACGGCGAAATGGTCGTGAAGAACGGACGGTTGCGGTCGTAGACGCCGGTGGTCAGGAAGTCAGCGAGCACGTTGTTCTTGTCGCTGGCCACGACGAGTTTGGCGACGGGCAGACCCATGCGCTTGGCGTAGTAGCCGGCCAGGATATCGCCAAAGTTGCCGGTCGGTACGCAGAACTCCACGGCATCGCCGGCCTCGATGGCGCCGGCGCGCAGCAGCTGCGCATAGGCGGCAAAGTAGTAGACGACCTGCGGCACCAGGCGGCCGACGTTGATGGAGTTGGCGCTCGAAAGCACGGTGCCGGCGGCCTCCAGGCGCTCGGCCAGCTCCTTATCGGCAAAGATGCGCTTGACGGCACTCTGGGCGTCGTCGAAGTTGCCGCGGATGCCGCAGACGGCGACGTTGCCGCCCTCCTGCGTGGACATCTGCAGATTCTGCACGCGGCTGACCTTGCCCTCGGGATAAAAGACGGTGATGCCCGTGCCCGGGGCGTCGGCAAAGCCGGCGAGTGCTGCCTTGCCTGTGTCGCCCGACGTGGCGGTGACGATCATGATGCGCTCGGCGCCGCCGTCCTTGGCGGAAGTGCGGGCCATCAAGCGGGGGAGCATCTGCAGGGCGACGTCCTTGAAGGCGCTCGTGGGACCGCCAAAGAGCTCCATCACATAGGTCTGAGGGGCGTCAGCGCCCGGCGCAGCGTCGAGTTTGACGAGCGGCGTAACCTCTTCACTCGCGAACGTGCCGCGGTATGCCTCGTCGACACACGCCGAAATTTCTTCGGCCGTGTAATCATTCAGTAACATTCCCAACACATCTTGAGCGATTTCAAAGTACGATTTATCTGCAAGCGAGCTGATATCGACCTGCTGGGTGCCGAGCTCGTCCGAGACAAACAAACCCCCGTCGGGAGCGATGCCGGTACGGATTGCCACCTTACTTGAGCACGATAAAGTGCGTCCTCGTGTACTATGATAAGTTCCCATATAACACTGCTCCTCGGATGCCTTGGTCTCAATCGGTGAAACCATGGTATCAGAGCGCGCAAAATAGGTTCGCAGAGGCTTTTTAGAAAGGTAACCTCCAGCCCATGATTAAGATTGCCAAGTTTGGCGGCTCGTCGGTCGCCGACGCCGAACACTTCAAAAAGATCAAGGCCATCGTCGACGCCGACCCTGCCCGCCGTTTTGTGGTGGTTTCCGCCTGCGGCCGCCGCTTTAAGGGCGACACCAAGGTGACCGACCTGCTCTATCTGGTCAATGCGCACGTTAAGTACCACGTGTCGTGTGAGGAGCTGCTCGAGGACATCGGCCAGCGCTATTTTGATATCGCTGATGAGTTGGAGCTCACCTATCCCATCCGTGAGGAGTTCGCGGCCTTTGCCGAGCGCGCCCGCTCGGGCGGCTACTCCACCGAGGAGCTTGTGAGCCGTGGCGAGTACTTTACCGCTCGCCTGATGGCTGAGTACCTGGGCCTACCGTTCCTGGACGCCGCGACGGTTGTGGCGTTCCATCACGACGGTACGCTCAGCATGAATCGCACCTCCGAGCTGGTGCAGGAGTATGGCCAGCAGGGCGGCTTCGTTATGCCTGGCTTCTACGGCGCGACGCGCGAGGGCCAGATCAAGCTGCTCGATCGAGGCGGTGGCGATATCTCGGGCTCGATCTTGGCCAAGTGCCTGGGCGCCGACCTGTACGAGAACTGGACCGACGTCTCGGGCTTCTATTCTGCCGATCCGCGTATTGTTCCCGAGGCTCAGCCCATTGCGCGCGTTACCTACGAGGAGCTGCGCGAGCTTTCGTACATGGGCGCAAGCGTCCTGCACGAGGAGGCCGTGTTCCCCGTGCGCGAGGCGGGTATTCCGCTGGTCATCAAGAACACCAATGCGCCGCAGGACCCCGGTACCATCATTAGCGAGACGGCTGATGAGGGCGAGGCGGAGCCCATCATTACCGGCGTGACCGGCAAGCGCGGCTTTGTCGCCATCAACGTTGCCCGCGACCGCACCAAGCCCCGCGTTGGCTTTATGCGCCGTGCGCTTTCGGTGTTCGAACGCTATGACGTTTCCGTCGAGCACATGCCCACCGGTGTCGACCGTTTTGGCGCCGTGGTGCAGGAGCAGGACGTGCACGATTCGCTGTACTCGCTCGTTGGTGACATTCAGCAGGAGGTCGAGCCGCTCGAGATCGAGGTTGTCGAGGGTCTGGCGCTCATCGCGACCGTCGGCCGTAACCTGCGCGGTCGTGCAGGCATCTCGGGCCACCTGTTTGGCATGCTTGGCCAGGCCGGCGTGAGCGTGCGCATGATTTCGCAGAGCTGTGACGAGATCAATATCATTATCGGTGTCGAGGAGAAGGACTTCGACCTTGCGATTCGGACCATTTACCGTGCCTTCTCCGATGAGAACGGCATTGTGAAGGTCTCCGATCTGGAGGCTCCCGCGCCGGCCGATCCCACCCTGGCCGCGCTCAAAAAGTAGCGACTGCTCGGTAGATTTTTGGGTCATGTCTCAAAAATCTACGGCGGGGCGTTTCGTTTCGGTTTCGTTTCGACGGGGCGGGTTTCATGCCCGCCCTGTTCTTGTATAAACTGGCAACAATAATCGGCCTGCTCGGCGTGCGGGCAAAAGCCACAACCTTTAAAGGGGGAAGCATGAAACAGTACACGGTTGCTATTTTGGGCGCGACGGGAGCCGTGGGCACCCAGATGCTCGAGTGCCTCAACGAGCAGGAGTTCCCGGTCGGCAAGCTCAAGTTGTTGGCAAGCGCACGCTCCGCGGGCAAGACCGTCGAGTTCCGCGGCGAGCAAATCGTGATCGAAGAGGCTTGCCCCGAGGCCTTTGAGGGCTGTGACATTGTGCTTGGCGCTGCCGGCGACGATATCGCCAAGGAATTGCTGCCCGAGGCCGTAAAGCGCGGCGCCGTCGTGGTCGACAACAGCCATGCCTTCCGCATGGATCCCGAGGTGCCGCTGGTCGTGCCCGAGATCAATGCCGACGACATCAAGTGGCATCACGGCCTTATCGCCAACCCCAACTGCGCGACCATCATCGGCCTGGTTCCCACGTGGCCGCTGCATCAGCTTGCCGGCGTGAAGCGCATGATCGTCTCGACGTATCAGGCGGCTTCTGGTGCCGGTGCTCCCGGTATGGCCGAGCTCGAAGCGCAGCTTGCTGCCCTGGGCCGTGGCGAGGAGATTCCCGAGCCGCGCGCATTTACCGCCCAGCTGGCGAGCAACCTGATTCCGCAGATTGGCGGCGTCAAGGAGGAGGGCTTTACCTCTGAGGAGATGAAGCTACAAAACGAGGGCCGTAAGATCATGCACCTGCCCGAGCTGCGCGTGAACTGCACCTGCGTGCGCGTGCCTGTGCTGCGCTCGCACTCCGAGAGCATTACGCTCGAGTTCGAGCGTGACATTACGGTTGACGAGGCCCGTGTTGCGCTGGCTGCCGCTCCGGGCGTGAAGCTGGTTGACGACATGAGCGCCGAGGATGCGCACGACCGCTTCCCCATGCCGATGGATACGTCCGATCAGGACCTGATTTGGGTCGGTCGCGTGCGCCGCGACATCTCGAACCCGGAGGCCGCGCGTGGCATTACCTTCTGGTGCTGCGGTGACCAAATCCGTAAGGGCGCGGCAACCAACGCCGTCCAGATCGCTAAGCTGCTCTGCGAGTAGTGTGACCTGTCCGGCGGGGGCCGGGCTCAGTTT
>CABUQY010000097.1 GCA_902493915.1 uncultured Collinsella sp. | reverse complement strand
GCCGGCTCGCCCGCCGGCTGGAAAGGACTGTCCCTAGCTGCCGGCACTTGGGGACTGTCCCCAACTGCCGGGTGGCGAAAGAGTGTCCCCTGCGACTACTCATTTAAGAACATCCCCAATGACTAGGTGCCGTACTTGACTTTAACTCTGCTTTAACTGGTACCATCCTCTATGTCTGTAACGCCATATAGACCGAGGGGATAGATCTATGACCGCAACTGCACCCGCAGCACCCGCTAAGGTGTACTTCACCAACCTGCGCACGCATGCTCGCGAGAGCCAGCTCGACAAGCTCAAGCGCCTCATCCGTCACGCCGGAATTGAGCAGATCGACTTTGAGAACAAGTTCGTCGCCATCAAGATTCACTTTGGCGAGCTGGGTAACCTGAGCTTTTTGCGCCCCAACTACGCCCGCGCCGTCGCGGACGTCGTGAAGGAGCTGGGCGGCAAGCCCTTCCTCACCGACTGCAATACGCTCTATGTCGGTAGCCGCAAAAACGCGCTCGAGCACATCGATACCGCCTACCAGAACGGCTTTACCCCGTATGCTACGGGTTGCCAGATCATCATTGCCGACGGCCTCAAGGGCACCGACGAGGCGCTCGTCCCGGTCGAGGGCGGCGAGTACGTGCACGAGGCCAAGATCGGTCAGGCGCTCATGGATGCCGATATCGTGATCAGCCTCACCCACTTTAAGGGCCATGAGCAGGCCGGTTTTGGCGGCGCCATGAAGAACCTGGGCATGGGAGGCGGCAGCCGTGCCGGCAAGATGGAGCAGCATGCCGCCGGCAAGCCGAACGTCGCGACCGAGCACTGCGTTGGCTGCCATGCCTGCGAAAAGATCTGCGCGCACAACGCTATCTCGTTCGACGGCACCCGCGAGCGCGAGCTTGCCAGCGGCGCTACTCGCACGGTGCACGTGGCTGCCATCGACCACGATCGCTGCGTGGGCTGCGGACGCTGCATTGCGGCATGCAACCAGGACTGCATCAAGCCCGGTTATGAGGCCGCGGCCGACGTGCTCAACTGCAAGATCGCCGAGTATACGAAGGCCGTCGTCGACGGCCGCCCGAGCTTCCACATCTCGCTTGCCATGGACATCAGTCCCAACTGCGACTGCCATCCTGAAAACGATACGCCTATCGTCAACGACATCGGCATGTTCGCGAGCTTCGACCCGGTCGCCATCGACCAGGCCTGCGCCGACGCCGTCATGGCGTCTGAGCCGCTGCCCAACACCGAGCTCACCGATAGCGCGGCCAAGATGGAGCACAACCACGAGCATCTGGAGGGCGAGCAGGCCAAGGATCCCTTCTGCATCACGCATCCCGACACCGACTGGCGCGTGTGCATCGCGCACGCCGAGAAGATCGGCCTGGGCACGAGCAAGTACGAGCTCATCGAGGTCAAGTAGCGTCGTCCTATTGGACAAACCAAGCGCCTTTGTGGCGTTAGTTGAGTAAAAGCCGCCCACGAGCACAACGCTCGCGGGCGGCTTTTCAGAAGTGCGGTGAAAAATCGAATACCGCCGACCACAAACCGATTTTTGGCAACAAAACCCCAGACGTTGCTTTTTGCCTAATAATTCTTGTCGAGGAAGTCGTCGACCGTATTCCAGTAGAGCTCGGGGTCAACTTGCGCGCTCTTGGCGTGGGTGGCGCCGTGGATAGTGAGCTTCTGTTTAACCTTGCTGGCGCACGCGTCGTAGTTTTGGTCGAGCATGTCGTACGGCACAAAGGTGTCCTGGTCGCCGTGGATAAACAGCATGGGAACCGTCGCGTGTTTGAGTTGCTCCACACTGCTCGCCTTATGAAAGTCGTAGCCCGCGCGCACGTTGCACACCAAGTTTGCTACATCGAGCAAGGGAAAGCTGGGCAGGCTGAACACGTCCTTGAGCTGCAGGGAAAACTCGTCCCAAACACTCGTATAACCGCAGTCCTCGATAATGCATTTCACGTTTGCGGGCAGAGATTCCCCCGCGACGTTCATGGCGGTTGCCGCACCCATCGACTCGCCAAAGACCAGGATGCGCGCCTCGGGGTCAGCCTGAACGATTCGCTCGATCCATGCGACGATGTCGAGGCGCTCGGGCCAGCCCATGCCGATATAGTCGCCGCCGGAGCGCTCGTGGGCGCGGGCGGCGGGTGCGAGTACATTCATGCCGCGGTCATGGAATCGTTTGACGTATCGGGCCATACCGATGGGCTCGTTGGTATATCCATGCAGGCAGACGGCGTAGTCGTGCGTGCTCTCCGACGCAGCAAAATACCAGGCGGCAAGCTCGGTCCCGTCGTCCGCGGTGAGGTTGCTGCTCTTGCGGTTCTCTTTAAACCACGCCCGCGCCTCGGTATCCTCGGCATCCGGCTGCTCACCTTCTTTGT
Source organism: uncultured Collinsella sp. (assembly GCA_902493915.1). Classification (GTDB taxonomy): domain Bacteria; phylum Actinomycetota; class Coriobacteriia; order Coriobacteriales; family Coriobacteriaceae; genus Collinsella. The sequence goes on along the minus strand of CABUQY010000097.1, from coordinate 3,057 downwards.
CGTTCTTGCTATCCTGCATCATCTTCATGGTGTATGGCGCGCGGGGATTCAGCGCGAAGTCAAACAGAAAGTTGCCGGCAAATCCGAGCAGCGCAACGACAACCACCAGTGCAACGATGCCGGCTATCTTGAGCTTTCGATGGGAACGTGCGTTTTGAGCCATGCGGTATTCTCCTATAAGATGTTAATACATCAACATTTAATGCAAGCGCATTATGGACGTTCGCCGTTGATGCGTCAACAGGCAAAGAATGGGTAAACAAAGGGTCACGTATAGTGCAAATTTCGCACGTACCCAGACGCTTTGATATAGTGTTGAGAACTCTTTACGTTGGAGGATGTAACCGGCATGTCCGATTCGAGCGACAGTTCTAAGCCGCGACCCAAGACCGCGGCCGTTCCACACTACACGGTGGGTGAGGAGATCATGAACTCCGTCACCCATGGTGTCGGCTGCCTGCTGGGTATCGCGGGCCTGGTGCTCCTGATCGTATTCGCCGCCCTGCGAGGCGGAGGCCCGGCCCACATGGCCGCGGCAATTGTCTACGGCGTCAGCATTATCCTCGAATACCTAGCCTCCACGCTCTACCACGCGATTCAGCCCGCGCGCGCCAAGCGCGTGTTTCGCATCATCGACCACAGCTGCATCTACCTGCTCATTGCGGGCAGCTATACGCCGTTTTGCCTCATCACGCTCGCAAACGACGGCGGCGCTGTGCTGTTCTTTGCCGTATGGGCCATCGCCATTATCGGCATCGCCCTCGAGTGCTTTATGCGCGAGCGCCAGCCGCATTGGGTAAGCGGCCTGGTCTATCTGCTGATGGGCTGGCTCGTTGTCTTTAAGCTGCCCGAGCTCGTGGCGCTGCTCAACCCCGTGGCACTTGCCCTGCTCGCCGTCGGCGGCGTGTGCTACACCGCGGGCGTGCCGTTCTATATCGCCAAAAACGTGCGCTATCTTCACAGCGTGTTTCACCTGTGGGTACTCGCCGGCAGCATCTTCCAGTTCATGGCGGTGATCCTCTTCGTAATCTAGCGACCACGCCAGCGCCCGTGCCCCCGCTCGGTCGCCAGTGCAATTGCCGTATCAGCCGTCAACGTTTTAATCCGACATCCCGAATCTTGGAGGTTCGAGAAACTCCCGATGGACATAACCATCTCCCTTATCACCACCCTCGTTTTGACCCTCATCAACGGCTACTTCTCTATGTCCGAGATGGCGCTCACCACGGCCAAGCGCGCCGTGCTGGAGCACGAGGCCGAGGAAGGCGACAAGCGCGCCGAGCGTGCCATTAAGCTGGCTGCCGACTCCGACCAGCTGCTCGCCACCATCCAGGTCGCCATCACGCTCGTGGGCTTCGCCTCGTCCGCCGTCGCCTCGACGAGTCTGTCCGACCCGCTCGCCACGTGGCTCATGAGCTTTGGCATCGCGCCGCTCTCCGCCATCGCGCGCGGCCTGGCGCCGGTCATCATCACCGTCGCGGTCGCCTTCGTGTCCATCGTGATCGGCGAGCTTGTGCCCAAGCGCATCGGCCTGTCCAACGCCGAAGGCGTGTCCAAGCAGGTTGTGGGGACGTTGTCGTTTTTCCAAAAGATCGCCCGTCCGCTCGTGTGGCTGACCGGTGCTTGCTCCGATGGCCTGGCCCGCATCCTGCGCATCAAGAGTGCCGACGACCGCCAGAACGTCTCGGAAGAAGAGATCAAGTACATGGTCTCGGAGCAGGACGACCTGCTCGACGAGGAAAAGCGCATGATCCACGAGATCTTCGACCTGGGCGACACCGTTGCCCGCGAGGTCATGGTGCCGCGCGTGGACACCACCATGTGCGAGGACGACGAGACGGTCGCCGACGTGCTGTCCACCATGCGCCAGACCGGCTTTAGCCGCATCCCCGTCTATCACGAGGATCCCGACAACGTCGCCGGCATCGCGCACATCAAGGACCTGATTCAGCCCGCGCTCGACGGCAAGGGCGACCAGCCCATCGCCGGCTTTTTGCGCGACGCCACCTTTGTGCCCGACACCAAGGACATCCTGCCGCTGCTGTCCGAGATGCAGACCTCGCACGACCAGATCGTGGTGGTCGTGGACGAGTACGGCGGCACGGCCGGCATCATCACCATCGAGGACATCGTCGAGGAGATCGTCGGCGAGATCGAGGACGAGTTCGACCCCGACAACAAGTATCTCACGCGCCTTTCGCGCCGCGAGTGGCTCGTTGATGGGCGTTTTTCGTGCGATGACGCGATTGAGCTTGGTTGGCCGCTCGAGGAAAGCGATGATTATGAGACCATCGCCGGCTGGATTTTGGAGCTTTGCGACTCGGTGCCCGACATCGGAGAGGTGTTTGAGGTTGCGGGGTACAAGTTTAAAGTGCAGTCGATGCGTGGCCAGCGCATCTCGCTCATTCGCGTGATCGCTCCGGCCGAAACCGATAAGAAGGATTCCGAGCCCGCGGCAGAGAAGCCGGCGGCGTCGGGTGCGGGCTCTGCGGATCCGCACGACGGCGACGAGTAGGGCAAGGACGAGTAGGGGAGAGTTATGGCAGGCCTGTTCAACATCCTTAAGGTCACCGTCAGCGAGGACAAGATTTGTGCGCACGTGCTGGTGAACCCCGGCATGCCGCTCATGACCTCGGAGGATATCGAGGCCACGGCGCGCGTGTACTACCTGGTGCCCGCGATTGCCAAGCATCTGTGCCTGGGCGATTCGGGTCGCGAGTTCCAGGACTGCATGGGCCAGACCGAGCTTTGCCACCTGCTGGAGCACGTGACGGTCGAGCTCATGAACGAGACCGGTCTTGCCGGCAGCATCTCGTGCGGTCGCACGCGCGTGAGCGAGCATGACGAGCGTGTCTTTGAGGTCGAGCTTTCGTGTCCCGATGACGCGTTGGCCATTGGCGCGCTGTCGTCGGCGACCTTTATGATGGACTGGGCGTATCTGCACGCCGACCAGCCGGCTCCCGACGTGGAAGGCACGGTCGCGGGCCTGCGCAACCTGGTGCTGGGCATGCGCGCCGAGGCCGAGGGCAAGGACCCGCACGAGGCCGTTGCCGCTGC
>CABUQY010000096.1 GCA_902493915.1 uncultured Collinsella sp. | reverse complement strand
CGACGCCTCCGTTGGCGTTACCGAACAGGACCAGAAAGTCATGGGTCTTGCCATCGAGCGCGGATGCGCCATCGTTGTGCTGCTCAACAAGTGGGACCTGCTCGACGATGACCGCAAGCGCGAGGCCTGCATGGAGACCATCGACCGCCGTCTGGGCGTCATGGCTCCCTGGGCCCAGTACCTGCGCATCTCTGCCCTCACCGGCCGCAGCGTCGAGAAGATCTGGGCGATGGTCGACGCCGCCGAAAAGACGCGCTCGCAGAAGATTAGCACCTCGCGCCTCAACACGTTCCTCACCGATCTGCGCGAGTTCGGTCATACCGTGGTGGACGGCAAGCGCCGCCTGCGCATGCACTACGTGACCCAGACGGGCGTCAACCCGCCGACGTTCACGTTCTTCGTCAACCACAGCGACTTGGTCAACGACACCTACCAGCGCTATGTGGAGAACCGCATGCGCTCGACCTTCGACTTTGCCGGCACGCCCATTCGACTCTTCTTTAGGAAGAAGGAGCAAAAGGATGCATAATCCGATTCTGCTGACCGCCATCTGCGCCGTGGTCTCGTTCTTTATCGGAGCGATTCCGTTTGGCCTGATCTTGGGCCGCGTGTTCAACCACACGGACATTCGCAAGGCGGGCTCCGGCAACATCGGCACCACCAACGCGCTGCGCGTGGCCGGCCCCAAGGTGGCCGCGCTCACGCTGCTGCTCGACTGCCTTAAGGGCGCCATCTGCGTTGTCATCGCCCGTCCGCTCATCGCGAGCGTGGGCTATGGATTTCCGCCGAACATCATGGCGCCCGGAGCCCCCGGCGACTGGATGCTCGGCGTCATCTGCCTGGCAGCGGTGTGGGGCCACATCTTCTCGCCCTACCTCAATTTCCATGGCGGCAAGGGAATCGCAGTTGGCCTGGGCGTCATCCTCGCCTGGTATTGGCCAATTGGCCTGTCGCTGCTGGGCATGTTTATCGTGGCCGTCGCCATCACCAAGTTTGTGTCGGTGGGCTCGCTTGCCGCGGCCATCGGTCTTCCCATCGCTGCTTGCGCGGTCTTTCCGTACAGCAGCCTGGGCCTCAAGTTCTGCATGGCGATAATCGGCATCACCGTGGTGTGGGCCCATCGCGCGAACATCAAAAAGCTCATGACCGGTAAGGAGTCCAAGCTCTCGTTTACCAAGCGCGTCACCGAGCCCGACGATAAGTAGGAGAGAGTCATGAATGTTGCGCTGATTGGCTCTGGCTCGTGGGGAACCGCCGTCGCCGGCCTTGCCGCCGCGCGAGCCGTGCGCGTAACCATGTGGGCCCATAGCGAGCAGACGGCCGCCGGCATTAACGGTGAGCACCGCAACCCCCGCTACCTTGTGGGCTACGAGCTGCCGGACAACGTGGTAGCAACGACCGAGCTCGCCCAGGCGCTCGACGGTGCCGATGCGATCATCTTTGCCGTGCCCTCCACGCACTTGCGCGACGTGTGCCATCGGGCAGCGCCCTTTATCGCCGCCGATACCCCGGTGCTCTGCCTCACCAAGGGCATTGAGCCCGAGTCCGGCCTGCTCATGAGCGAGGTCATCGCCAGCGAGATCGGCAACGAGGCGCGCGTGGCGGCGCTCTCGGGTCCCAACCATGCCGAGGAGATCTGCCGCGGCGGTCTTTCTGCCGCCGTCATCGCCAGCAAAGATCCGCAGATAGGGGAGACCTTTAAGGACCTGCTCCTATCCACGGCCTTCCGTATTTATCTGTCGCAAGACATGACCGGTGTCGAGGTCTGCGGCGCCATGAAAAATGTCATCGCCATCGTATGCGGCATCTCCGCCGGCACCGGTGCGGGCGACAACACGCTTGCCCTCATCATGACGCGCGGCCTGGCAGAGATCAGCCGTCTGGTGCACGCCCGCGGCGGTCAAGCTATGACCTGCATGGGACTTGCCGGCATGGGCGACCTCATTGCCACCTGCACCTCGGAGCACTCGCGCAACCGCACCTTTGGCTACGAGTTTGCCCACGGCGTGTCGCTCGACGAGTATCAGACGCGCACGCATATGGTGGTCGAGGGCGCCGTCGCGGCCCGCAGCGTCAGCGAGCTTGCCCGTTCGCTGGGCGTAGACATTCCGCTCACCTTTGCCGTGGAGCAAACGCTCTACAACGGTGTTACTTTGGATAGGGCGCTCGAGATTCTTACCGATCGCGTCCCTTCTCAAGAGTTCTACGGACTCACCGACTAGCGCAGAAAGGCTACTACCATGGGTTCCATCAAAATCGCTCCGTCCGTCCTTTCGGCCGACATGGCCAACCTCAAGGGCGAGCTCGACAAGATCGCCGGTGCCGACTACGTACACTTTGACGTTATGGACGGTCACTTTACCGGCAACCTCACCTTTGGCGTTGACATCCTTAAGGCCGTCAAGCGCTCCACCGATGTACCGGTCGACGCGCACCTCATGGTGTCGAACCCCGACGAGACGGTCGATTGGTATGCCGACGCCGGTGCCGACATGATCACCGTGCACTACGAGGCTTCCACGCACCTGCACCGCACGCTCACGCATCTGCAGCAGCGCGGCGTCAAGGCCGGCGTGGTGCTCAACCCCGCCACCCCCGTGTGCGTGCTCGAGAGCATCATCGACGTTGTCGACATGGTGCTGCTGATGAGCGTGAACCCTGGCTTTGGCGGCCAGAGCTTTATCCCTGGTACAATCGCCAAACTGCACGAGCTTACGGCCATGTGCGAGCGACATGGCGTGTCGCCCATGATCGAGGTCGACGGCGGCATCTCTTCCAAAAACATCGCCGAGGTCGTCAAGGCCGGCGCAAATGTCCTGGTGGCCGGTTCCGCCGTATTTAAGTCCGAAGATCCCGCCGCCGAGGTTGCGCTGCTGCAGAAGCTGGGCAACGAGGCTGCACAGGAGGCATAAACCCTTATGACCGCAGGTCAAAACCGCATACCCGTGAATCTTGACTATGCCGCCTCGACGCCCATGCGCGCCGAGGCGCTCCTTGCGCAGCGCGAGTACGACGACAGCGAGCTTGCCGGCGTCAACCCCAACTCGCTGCACTCGCTCGGCCGCAAGGCTGCCGCGCGTCTGGAGGTTGCACGTCGCGAGATCGCCCGCAGCTTTGGCGCGCGCGTTCGCCCGTCTGAGATTGTTCTGACCAACGGCGGCACCGAAGCCAACCAGCTGGCGCTACTCGGTCTTGCCGAGGGTGCACGTCAGCGCGACCGTAAGCGTAACCGCGTGATCGTATCTGCCATCGAGCACGATTCGATTCTGGACAACCTGCCGCTGCTGCGTGCCGCAGGCTTTAGAGTCGACCTGGTGCAGCCCTGCCGCATGGGCTACATTGAGCCTGCCACGCTTGTCGAGCTACTAGGCGACGACGTGGCGCTCGTGAGCATCATGGTTGCCAACAACGAGACCGGCGTGGTGCAGCCCATCCGCGAGCTTGCCGCGGCCGCGCATACCGTGGGCGCCCTGTTCCACACCGATGCCATCCAGGGGTATCTGCATATTCCGCTCGATGTTACCGAGCTGGGAGTTGACGCCATGACCGTTGCTGCGCACAAGATCGGTGGCCCCGTGGCATCCGGCGCGCTCTACCTTAAGAACCGCACGCCGCTGCGCCCGCGCATCTTTGGCGGCGGACAGGAAGCCGGACGTCGCGCCGGCACGCAGGATCTGCGCACGCAGCTCGCCTTTGCCGCTGCCGCCCGCACGCTGACGCTCCATGTGGCCGAGGAGCGCGAGAAGCTGCAAGCCCTTTCCGACAAGCTCTACGCCAAGCTTACGGCCCATCCGCGCATTCACGCCACCATGGGCGACTATGCGCATGCCGACCGTCTGCCCGGCATGGTATCGATCTACATTGACGGCATGGACTCCGAGGAGCTCATCATCAAGCTCGACGCCGCCGGCTTTGAGGTATCGGCCGGTTCTGCCTGCTCGAGCGGCAGCATGGACCCGAGCCATGTTCTCAGCGCCATGGGCATTGGTCGCGAGCAGGCATTGGGCGCTCTGCGTATCTCGTTTGATGACCGTGTGAACCCTGCCGACCTGGACGACTTTGCCCAGACGCTGCTCTCGATCGTGGGTGCCGCATGATCGTCGCCGAGTTTGAACGTGCGCTGCTGGCGCGCTACCCCAAGGCGGACGCCGAGGGCTGGGATCACGTAGGTCTCTCCGTTGGCGATCCCGCTGCCGAGATTACCGGCGTTGCCTGCGCGCTCGATGCCACCGAGGCAAATGTTCGCCGTGCACAAGAAGCCGGTGCCAACGTTCTGCTGACGCATCATCCCATATACATCAAGGCGCCCGAGGCGTTTTGCCCAGCTGATGCCGCACGCCCCCAGTGCAGCGCGGCACTCTACGAGGCAGCGCGTTGCGGCGTGAGCATCATTTCGCTCCACACCAACCTGGACCGCTCGCACGAAGCCCGCGTCTGCCTGAGCGAGCTGCTGGGTGCCGCACCCGTGAGCTCACTGGAGCACGTGGACGACCCCGAGTCCACCGGCCTGGGTGCACTCGCGACCCTCAACAACCCCTGTAGCCTGCGCGATCTCGCCGCCCGTGCCGCCACGGCATTTGGCAGCGACCCGCGTGTGTGGGGCGAAGCCGAGCACGCGTGCCGAACCGTCGCTATTTTGGGCGGCTCCCTGGGCGACTTTGGAGAGCTCGCCATCGCCGCAGGCGCAGATGTTGTCGTGACGGGCGAGGCGGGCTACCACGTGGCGCAAGACCTTGCCTTGCGCGGGCTGTCGGTGATCTTGCTCGGCCACGACCGCTCTGAGGAGCCGTTCGTTGATATATTGATGAACTCTGCAGTTGACGCCGGGGTCGACCCCCGTCATGCGATTAAAATACTGAACCCTTGCCAATGGTGGACTGTGACAAAAGGAGAGAACTTATGAGCGCCGGCGCTACGCTACTCAAGCTGCAACAGATCGATTTGGAGCTCGCCCGCAACAAGAGCGAACTTGCCAATATGCCGGAGCTCAAGGAGCTCGCTTCCAAGCGCAAGACCTATGTGAAGCTCAAGTCCGAGATGACCAAGCTCTACGCCCAGCGCAAGGATCTGGACATTGAGCTCGACGATCTCAACACCACCGAGATTCAGACCAACAACGCCATCGAGGCTGCCAAGAAGCGCCATGTCGACGGCTCCGACTACCGCGAGGTTCAGGACCTGGAGAATGAACTCGCCACCCTGGCCAAGCGTCTGGACAAGATTGAGCACACCCGCAAGGACGTCGTTGTCGCCCATAAGGAGGCGCTCGAGCGCGAGGCCCGCGCGCAGGCAATCATCGCCAAGTTCGAGGAGGGCGTGAAGGCCGATACCAAGGCCGCCCGCGCCAAGGCTGCCGACCTTCAGGCTCAGATTGACGCCGCCACTAAAGAGCGCACCGCGCTTGCTGCCACGCTGCCGGCCGACGTGCTCACCGACTACGAGCGTCTGCTCAAGCAGTTCCGCGGCCTGGCCGTCGAGACCATCCAGGGCAACATCCCCACGGTCTGTCACACCGCGCTGCAGGCAT
>CABUQY010000095.1 GCA_902493915.1 uncultured Collinsella sp. | reverse complement strand
GCCCGCGTGCCTGGGACGCCGCGTCCATCAAGGGCTTTATGCTCGAGCTGGGCCCCGTGAGCTCGCTGTTTGACATCGTGACCTTCGCCGCGCTCTTCTTTGTCGTGTGCCCCGCCGCCGTGGACGCAAGCTGGTCCGAGCTTGCCGCCGCGGGCGACGTCGCGGGTATGGCGACCTTTGCTGCGCTCTTCCAGAGCGGCTGGTTTGTCGAGTCCATGTGGTCGCAGACACTCGTGGTCCACATGTTGCGCTCCCCGCATCTGCCGAGCCCGCGCGACCACGCCGCGCCCGCATTGTGCGTTCTTACCGTGCTGGGCCTGGCGCTCGTCACCTGGCTGCCGGCAAGCCCCATCGCCGATGCGCTCGGCCTCATGCCGCTGCCCACGAGCTTTTTTGGGCTGCTCATTGGCATCGTTACCGCCTATATCGCGCTCACCCAGCTGGCGAAGCGCCGCTACATTGCCCGCCACGGCGAGCTGCTGTAGCAAGTAGACGGAAAACACCCTGCCAGCTGCCGTTGCCACTACCACAGCTGCCAACGCCGCTGCCGTTGCCTCTGCCGCCGCAGTCTATCCCCCCCCAGCAGTTGCGGTGAAATAGTTCCTGTTTAAAGCCCCGTGACTTTAATTTAGGGACTATTCCACCGCAACTTATTGGGAGATTAGCTAGTCCTTGGGTGTCCAGGACCAGAAGAAGTTGATGAGGGCCACGCGCGAGGCGGTACCGGTCTTTTTGTTGATCGAGGAAATGTGGCGATAGAGCGTGGAGCGCGAAAGAAAGAGCGTTGTGGCGATGTCCTGAACGCTCTGGTCCGAAACGACCAAGACCTCAAGAATATCGCGCTCGCGCTCTGTAAGCCCAAAGGTGGCGACGAAGGCATCAAGGCGTTCATCGGACGTGAGCTCCGCTGCCTCCACGGGCTCGGGGTCGGAGCATGTGGGCGCAAGATCCCCACCAAGATCGTCGGTGGCAAGCGGCAGGCCATCCTGCATCACGGCATCATCGGCTCGTTGCCCCAACTGCCCCAGCAGCGTAATCGCAATGCCCACAAACATCACGAGCGCCGCACCGACCGCAGCCAGCACATTTTGACTCGAGATAATCGCCACTGCCGGCGCCGTCACGAACATCGAGCACACGTTGTTGACGACGCGACCCATGCACGGCCAAAAATATGACCAGCGCGCATAGAGCGAGACGGCGGCATAGTATGTGGTAAAGAACACCACGAAAAAGCCCGAGCCAAGATAAAAGATGGTCGTGGCAGCAAGCTCGTTGCCGCCATTGCCATCGACGATGAGCACAAAGAACGAAAGCGTGGACAGTATGGCGGCACATGTCATGCCGATATTCATATACGAGCGGCCGTGCAGGTCAAATAGTGCGCCAGCGACCAACGAGCTCACGACAAGCAGCAGGCGCGGCCAATCGCCCAAATCGACGGCTCCGACAGCATGCAGGGTCGTGAAGCCCGCGTTGAGAGCGGCGAATACGCTGGAAAGATACGCCGTCGCCACGGTCAGGCGAACTACGGCGCGACGGAATGCCGCCTTTGCCTCGGGATCGTCATGCCACTTGGCGCCATATTCCAGAGCATCTACCGAAAGCCCGGCAGCACTGGGTTCAAAGTTGGGATCGGACTCGTCGCGCAGCTTGGCGCGTCGGGCACCGTGGAGCAACGCCACCTGCGCGATCGCACAGACGACCAGAACAGCCTGCTGAGGAATGCCGACAGGCATCACCATGTGGTTGAGCACCTGCACCAGAACGCCCATGGCGTAAGAAAGTGCGGCGGCGCGCGCCAAGCAGGGCGTTCGCGCAAAGCGCCTCGCAAAATTTGCATGAGCAGTCGATCCGCAGTAGCCCAGCGCGCAGCACGCCACCAAACCGCCGGCAATTACCACCTCAACCTGAACCGCCATAATCAACAGCAGCAATGCCGCCACCAGCAAAACGCCCGTGACGTCACTCGTTGCGTCGATAGCATGGGGACGGCGATAGTACAGAATGGGACGCACAAAAAAGCCAATCACGCTCGCGCCGATGACAAGGCTCTCATAAATAACGACCTCGTTCGGAGACACGAACTCGGCCATGCGCACATCAAAAAGATACTCGCACGCCAAAAACGTGAAGAAGAACAGCGCCAGGCATATAATCTCCCGAATGCCCCGACGCAAATATACGGTTGTATCTCCCATGCCCCTCATGGTTAACCCCCAGCCGCTCAATTGTCTGGAAATCTATTTTAATAAAGAACCAGTCTCAATATCGAAGCCAGGCTCGAAATGCTGCCAATTCGACCCCAGCCGTCCACATCACGCCGCGATTTTGAGCCGCATGGACCAGAAGGGACGCGCGCGATCTCTAGCTCGGCCAGGAGTGTCTCCAACTACCACTCATTTAAGTACGTCCCCAATGAGTGGCCGAAGAACGTCCCCAACGACTAGTCAAAATGGGCCATGTGTCCCAGTTGTGGAGACTCCTTGAGCCGTCTGGGTATCGCGAAGGATCGCGCACTCCCCCATCATCAAAAGTGACACACGCTACCAGTTGATGGGAGGCAGCCATGGGCTTCTTTGACAAGATGTTCGAGAAGAAAGAGTGCGCGATTTGCGGTACCGAGCTGGGACTTCTAGGTAAGACAAAAATCAATGAAGGCTACCTGTGCAAAGAGTGCGCCGGCAAGCTCTCCCCCTACTTTCACGGCTATCGCTCCAGCACCGCGGACGATATCCGTGAGCAACTCGCCTACCGCGAGGCCAACGCCGAGCGCCTGTCTTCGTTCAACCCCACGCGCACGCTTTCTGCCGGGCGCACCAATATTATGCTCGATGAGGACGCGGGCCTGCTGATCATCACTTCGCAGAGCCGCTGGCGCGACGCCAATCCCGACATCATCGAGTTCTCGTAGGTACTCGGCTGCGATATGGATATCGACGAGCAGCGCACCGAGATCTATCGCGAGACCAAGGACGGCGAGCGCGAGAGCTACAACCCGCCGCGCTACGACCTGGATTACGACTTTAATCTGACCATCCACGTCAACACGCCGTACTTTACCGAGATCAACCTGCGCGTGAACGACTCCACCATCGATCAGCGCGGCTCCATCGAATACCGCGAGGCCAAGCGCCAGGCAACCGAAGTCCGCGATGCGCTGGTGCAGCTGCGCCAGGAAACGCGCGACAGTGTCGTGGCCGCCAAGGCTCCCAAGACCGCGGTCACCTGCCCCTTCTGCGGAGCCACCACCATTCCCGATGCCAGTGGGCGCTGCGAATACTGCGGCGGCGCCATCGGCGCATAGCCTCCGGCAGCGAAAGGACCGATCATGGCCTTCGAGAGCGTTAACTATCAGTGCCCTGCCTGCGGTGGCCCCTTGCATTTTGCAAGCGCCGAGCAAAAGCTCGTCTGCGACTACTGCGATTCTCGTTTTGAAGTCGAAGAAGTCGAGGCCCTCTATCGCGAGCGCCAGGACAAGGCAGACGCCAAAGCCGATGCCGCAGCCGCAACACCAAAGCCCGTCGCCGACGACGCGGTGCAGGAGCTCGCCCAAAACGCCGGCTACATCTGCTCGTCGTGCGGCGCCGAGCTCGTGTCCGACGGCACCGTCGCTGTCACCACCTGCCCGTACTGCGGCAACTCCGCCGTAGCGCCCGGTCAGCTTTCGGGCGACTTCTCGCCCGACCTGGTGATTCCATTTAAGCTCGGGCGCGATGACGTCACGGCCGCACTCAAGGAACACTACAAGGGCAAGATCTTGCTGCCCAAGAGCTTTGTCACCGGCAGCCACATCGACGAGGTCCAAGGTGTCTACGTGCCGTTTTGGCTCTACGGTGCCCGCGTTGACGGCGAAGTGTACTTTGACGCGACCAACGAGACCGTGACCGAGGAATCCGACCGCACCGTCACGACCACCGACCACTACGATGCCTATCGCAAGGGCAATATCTCGTTTAAGCGCGTGCCCGTCGACGGATCGTCCAAGATGCCCGACGGCCACATGGACGCCATCGAGCCGTTTGACTACGACGCACTGCGTCCGTTCTCGGTCGCATATATGCCCGGCTACATCGCCAACCGTTACGACGAGGACTGCGAGACCTGCAAGGCGCGCGCCGAGCGCCGTATGGAAGAAAGCACGATCTCGGCCCTGCGCGAGACCGTCGTCGACGAATACGACGATGCCACGGTCGAAAGCAAGCAGCTCGACTACACCTGGGAAGACAGCGACTATGCCCTGTTCCCCGTGTGGATGCTTTCCACCTCGTGGAACGGCAAGAGCTACCTGTTTGCCATGAACGGCCAGACCGGCCGCTTGGTCGGCGAGCTTCCTTGCTCCAAGCCCAAGCTCGCTATCGCCTCGGTGCTGTTCTTTGTGATCGGATTTGTCCTCTCCCAGATCCTCTTCATGGGTGAGAACGCCTTCGATCCGGATTACCTCACCTTTGATATCGAGGGCATCCTCATCAACATCGTCGCGCCGCTGATCATCGTGGTCATCGCAGACGTGCTGCTGGTGGGCCAGCTCAAGACGGCCAACGAGGCCACCCACGCCGATTGCTACTGTGGCGAGCTCGACCTGACCGAGAAGCACGACACCTTTAGCCATACCGAGACCTCGGTCGTCATGAAGGACAACAAGGACGATTAGCCATTCTGACCAATACCACCCGACCTTTGACGAGAAAGGAAAATCACCATGGGACTCTTGAAAGCTGGATTGGGAGCTGCCGGCGGCGTCATGGCCGACCAGTGGAAGGAATTTATCTATTGCGAATCGATGCCCGCTGACGTCTTGGCCTGCAAGGGCGTCAAGCGCACCGGTGGCCGCAGCTCCAACACGCGCGGCGAGGACAACGTCATCTCAAACGGCTCCGTCATCGCCGTCAACGATGGCCAGGGCATGCTCGTGGTGCAAAACGGCAAGATCATCGAGGTCGCGCTGGAGCCCGGCGAGTTTGTCTTTGACACCGGCAGCGAGCCGAGCGTCTTTAGCGGCAATCTGGGCGACTCCATCAAGGAGACCTTCGCCAATATCGGCAGCCGCTTTACCTTTGGCGGCGATGCGGGCAAGGACCAGCGCGTCTACTTCATCAACACCAAGGAGATTATCGGCAACAAGTACGGCACCGCCTCGCCCGTGCCCTTCCGCGTGGTCGACAACAACATTGGCCTCGACGTTGACATCTCCGTGCGCTGCAACGGCGAGTATTCGTACCGTATCACCAACCCGCTGCTGTTCTACACCAACGTGTGCGGCAACGTGACCGATAGCTACACGCGCGATAAGATCGACAGCCAGCTTAAGTCCGAGCTGCTCACCGCCCTGCAGCCCGCCTTTGCCAAGATCTCGGAGATGGGCATCCGTTACAGCGCCATCCCCGGTCACACCACCGAGCTCGCCCGCGCGCTCAACGAGGTCCTCTCTGCCGACTGGCGTGACCTGCGCGGCGTTGAGATCGTAAGCTTTGGCGTCAACTCCATCGCCGCCTCGCAAGAAGACGAGCAGATGATCAAGGACCTGCAGAAAGCCGCGGTCATGCGCGATCCCACCATGGCGGCAGCCAACATCGCCAGCGCCCAGAGCGATGCGATGCGCGCGGCAGCCGCCAACCCCAACGGCGCGATGGCAGGCTTTATGGGCATGGGCATGGCAGGTGGCATGGGCGGCATGAACGCCAGCCAGCTGTTCGCCGCCGG
>CABUQY010000094.1 GCA_902493915.1 uncultured Collinsella sp. | reverse complement strand
GCCGATGCGCCCGCGATGCGTCCGAATACGATGCCGTTGGCGCTTGACAAGCCACCAATGCGGTCGGCGCCGTGCATGCCGCCTGTCGCCTCGCCGCAAGCGTAGAGGCCCTCAACGCCCGTGTGCGCGGTCTTATCGATCTTGATGCCTCCGTTAGCGGCGTGGGCATACATCGCAACGCGCATCTCGTCAGTCGGGGCGATGCCGTGCTCGTCTTGCAGCCAGGTGGCAAAGGTCTGCACAAACTCTGGGACATCCTCGCGGGGGAAGTCGTAGTGGAGTGCCAGGCCTTCGGCACCAGCCTGATCGATGACGAGATCGATAGCCCGGGAGGCTAAGCGTGACGTGAAAGGACCATATCCAGAGCGCTGCTCGAGCAGGTCGTCCAGCTTGTCGTCGGCAATATCTGCCGGCTGGTCTACATGTACGTAGCGCCAGGTTTTCTCGTTGAAGACCAGGTTGCGCTTGGGCTCGATGAAGCCGGGCATCATTTGCATGAACTCTATATTAGTAAGCGATGCGCCGTGCGCCAGTGCGATGGCCTGCGAGGAGCTGAGCACATCAGCCGACGTAAGGCTGCGCTCGAACAAGCCGCCTGTGCCACCGGCTGCGATGATCGTGGCCTTGGCAGCAAAGGGCACGATTCGATCTTCGGTGAGGTCGTAGAGCACGGTTCCGATGATTCTGCCGTTCGTGTCCTCAACAAGGTCGATAAGCTCATGGCGGGGGAGCAGGCGAATACCGAGCGACTCGATCCGGGTCGTCAGAGCGTCCTCAAGCGGCTTGCGGGTGAGGCCGCGCCACATGCGCGTCTTGTGGTCAAAGCAGGGGATAAACTGCTTTTGCTGAGCGCTCTCAGCGCTTTGCGGACGCTGGAGCTCAACGCCCAGGTCTTGCTCGAGCCATTCAATTGCCTGGGGAATGCCGTGGACAAACGTCTGGACAAGCTCGGGGTCGGCGACGCCGCCACCGACGGTCTGGATGGTGTCGATGAGGTCTTGTTCGTCGTCTTGGTTAACGGGTCCGATAAGCCCCAGGCCCCAGGTTCCGGGGAAGAAGCTCGATCCACTCATAGTCTTGCCGGCGCTTGCCACAGCGACGGTTGCGCCAGTGCGTGCCGCTTCGATGGCGGCACAAAGGCCCGCAATGCCAGATCCAATTACCAGTACATCAGTCGATTCCATCGGATTCCTTTCTCGTCCGGCGCATTGTCGCACGGGTGATCGGCAATGAGGCCGCAAAGACTCGGCAAATCGGTAAAGGGCAAATATGGCAGGTGGGCGTCATGGACGCTCTGACGCTCCATCTCATCACATCTCGTATTTCGACCCAACTGATATATTGGCATTAGCTACCCCGCGACAGCACAAACAAAAAGAGCCGCTACCTCGAAAGATAGCGGCTCCAAAGCTCAACTATATGAGCATCGCGCGGGCGCGATTAGGCCTTGAGGGCCTCCTCGACGGCGACAGCGCAGGCGACGGTGGCACCGACCATGGGGTTGTTGCCCATGCCGATGAGACCCATCATGTCAACGTGCGCAGGCACGGAGGAAGAACCGGCGAACTGGGCGTCGGAGTGCATGCGGCCCATGGTGTCGGTCATGCCGTAAGAGGCAGGGCCGGCGCCCATGTTGTCCGGGTGCAGGGTACGGCCAGTGCCGCCACCAGAAGCGACGGAGAAGTACTTCTTGCCAGCCTCGAGGCGCTCCTTCTTGTAGGTGCCAGCGACGGGGTGCTGGAAGCGCGTGGGGTTGGTGGAGTTACCGGTGATCGAGATGTCGACGTTCTCGTGCCACATGATGGCAACGCCCTCGCGGACGTCGTCGGCGCCGTAGCAGTTGACGGCGGCGCGGGGACCATCGGAGTAGGGGATGGTCTCGACGACCTTGAGCTCGCCCGTGAAGTAGTCGAACTGGGTCTTCACGTAGGTGAAGCCGTTGATGCGGGCGATGATCTGAGCAGCGTCCTTGCCCAGACCGTTGAGGATGACGCGCAGCGGCTTCTTGCGAGCCTTGTTGGCGTTCAGAGCCAGGCCGATAGCGCCCTCGGCGGCAGCGAAGGACTCGTGGCCGGCCAGGAAGGCGAAGCACTCGGTGTCGTCGGAGAGCAGCATAGCGCCCAGGTTGCCGTGGCCCAGACCGACCTTGCGGTCCTCGGCGACGGAGCCGGGAACGGTGAAGGCCTGGATGCCCTCGCCGATGATGGCGGCAGCCTCAGAAGCGGACTTGGCGCCACGCTTGACAGCGAGAGCGCAACCGAGGGTGTAGGCCCACTCGGCGTTCTGGAAGGCGATGGACTGGGTGTTGTTGACGATCTCACGCGGGTTGAAGCCCTTGTCGGTGCAGATCTGCAGAGCTTCCTCGAGGGAGGCGATGCCGTTGTCGGCGAGGCACTTGTTGATCTTGTCAGCGCGGCGCTCGTAACCTTCGAACGTAACAGTCATAGTTATTTCCCTCCCTTTCTACTCGTGAACCGGGAACACGCTGGCGACGGAGTGAGTCTCCTCGTCCGTGCGCGGGTCGATGTACTTGGCAGCGTTCTCCCACTGACCATAGTGGCCCATAGCGCCAGCGATGGCCTCCTCGGGGGTCTTGCCGGCCTTGACGGCGTCGGTGAACTTGCCGAGGTTCAGGAACTCGAATGCGATGATCTCGTTCTTGTCGTTGAGAGCCATGCGGGTGACGTAGCCCTGAGCGAGCTCGAGGTAACGAGCGCCCTTGGCCTTGGTGCCGAACATGGTGCCGACCTGAGAGCGAAGGCCCTTGCCGAGGTCGTCGAGGGAGGCGCCCACGGGCAGGCCGCCCTCGGAGAACGCGGTCTGGCTGCGGCCGTAAACGATCTGCAGGAAGATCTCGCGCATAGCAACGTTGATGGCGTCGCAGACGAGGTCGGTGTTAAGGGCCTCGAGGATGGTCTTACCGGGAAGGATCTCGGAAGCCATGGCGGCAGAGTGGGTCATACCCGAGCAGCCGATGGTCTCAACGAGGGCCTCCTCGATGATGCCGTCCTTGACGTTCAGCGTGAGCTTGCAGGCGCCCTGCTGAGGTGCGCACCAACCCACACCGTGCGTAAGACCGGAGATGTCGGAAATCTCCTTAGCCTGGACCCACTTGCCCTCCTCGGGGATGGGTGCGGGGCCGTGGTATGCACCCTTGGCAACGGGGCACATGTTCTCCACTTCCTGTGAGTACTGCATGCCTCTCCTCTCTATCGTGTTGGCGTCCCGTCTGGGGGTCGTGGCTGGCGATTGCCGGGCGACCCTTCGAAAGGGACATGACATGCAGCCCCTATAATACCGCGAAATGCACGGAATATTCGGCGAACGGCTCAGTTTTCGTAGCGAGAAGTCTGGAAGTTTTAATTGAAACGGTTTAACTCTATGTTCTGTGGTCGCGAACTTCCATAGAGGGGGTCCGTCTTGGGCAAGCTTTTGGTCGGCTCTTGTAAGCGTTGCGGGGGTTGACCTGTTGCAACGGTGCCGTTCGCCGCCTGTTTACTGCCTTTTGCCGCGCGAGTGTATTGTTTTGCGTGAATGTTTTGATGGCACGCTTCAATCGTGCTGTATTGGATGGCAAGCAGATCCCGGCGAAGGGAGCGCCATGCAGCGCGTTTGGAGAACGGTTACGGGCTTTTACCATGTCTGTGCTCGCGGTGCGGGCAAACAGCTCATCTTTGAGGGCGATGAAGACCGGCGGGAGTTTTTGGAGCTGATGCGCGAGTGCTGCCGCGAGGCGGGCGTGACGGTTATCGCCTGGTGCCTTATGGGCAATCACGTGCATTTGGTGCTTGCAGATTACGAGGACAGGATGAGCGCGGCGATGCACCGACTGCTTTTGACGTACGCGCGGCGGTTCAATAAACGCACGAGGCGCACAGGCCATCTGTTCCAGAACCGTTTTGACCGGCGCTCGCTCGATACCGACTGGCAGGTGATGGAGGCTATTCGCTCCGTACACGCCGATCCGCAGGAGGCGGGCATCAGCTTAATCGAGCGTTATCCCTGGAGCAGCTTTGCCGAGCATTTGCGCGCTTACGACGGTGACGCGGCTGATGTCGCGAGGGGATTTTCTGATCCTTCTTGCGTGCTTGAGCTTTTTGGTTCCGCCAAGGCCTTTATTGCCTATTCGCTTTCGACGCCCGACGGCTGCGAGCCGGCGATGCCCGATCTAGAAGAGACGGAGTGGGAGCGGCGAGCCTTTGCCGACAAGTTGTCGAAGGGGCTCGGGGTTAAGCTCAACGGGGTTAAAGCCACACCGTCGGCGCAGCGCAACATCGTTATTCTTGGATTGCACGATGCCGGTTTTACGGTGCGTCAGATTGAGCGGTATACGGGGATTGGCAAAAGTACCGTTTCTCGCATTGTGCGTGCCTGTGCACGAACAGCGGTGCGGACTGGCGGAAACGTGGTGTAGGGCCGCCTGTGCACCGCAGCTGGGGTCGCCCATATGCCACAACTATTGTTCTAAAAGCTTGGTACGGTCACTGCGCTTCTTTATTTGCATAGAACGATTGCCGTCATGCATAAAATTACGGCTCCGCTCGGTTTTGCCCGTTCCTACCCCCGTCCGCGCCGTGCAAAAAGCGGAGTTTTCTGCATCGTGGTGCTGTCGGCGCCGCCGCTATTTTGCAACATACGGGCTCTGAAACTATTTATGCCTGCCGATACGCTCCCGAAACTCATGTTTGCGCCTCCTGAGACCACGATTCTTGTTCTAAAACGCAATATAAAGGCGACTGGAGATGTTGATTAACGCTTCCAATGCGTATACATACGGCTTGTCGTGCTGAATACTCGCAAAAATGCACGCCGCACCCTAGGGGACCCGTCTGCGGCAGGCGCGAGGCGAGCCGGAGCCCGGTAGGACGGGGCTTGGCACATTGCTTGGCGGGTCCGTGGCCCTGCGGCAGGCATTTGATGCTGTGGAAAACGCCCGTGTTCGCAGCTGACAGCGCAGTAAATGACAGACCGGGCGCCGGACGCGCGGACTGTGTATCCGCGCTCGTTATGAAAAAGCCGAGTCGTCCGTATCGGACGGCTCGACAATCAAAATCCTTGGATTTAGGGCATCCGCTATTCGTTAACTTGTCCCTCGAGCATGCCGTCGAGGGTGCGCCAGGCGAGCTCGGCGCATTTGACGCGGGCGGGCATGTGCGAGATGTCCTGGAGCTGGGCGGCTTCGTCCAGGTCTTCCAGGTCGTCCTCGGAGAGCTGCTCGCCGCGGATCATGGCGAGGAAGAGCTCTGCTAGGCGGCGAGCTTCCTCGACGGTCTCGCCGGTGATGAGGTCGGCCATGATGTCGGCGCTGGCCTGACTGATGGCGCAGCCGTGGCCGGTAAAGGAGGCCTCCTCGATCACGCCGTTCTCGACGCGCAGCTGCAAGGTGAGCTCGTCGCCGCAGCTGGGGTTGATGCCGTCGTGCTCGTGCGTGGGAGCATCCATCTCATACTTATAGTCGGGGTGCGAGTTGTGCTCCATAAATGTGGTGGAGGTGTACAGATTACCCATTGAACGTGCTCCAAACGTGATGCAGGCCGGCGATGAACTTGTCGATGTCGGCCTTGTCGTTGTAGAAGGCCACGCTGGCGCGGCAGCAGGCAAGGTTCTCGACGCCCAGCCAGGTGAGCAGCGGCTGCGCGCAGTGGTGGCCGGCGCGTATGCAGACGCCGTCCATGTCCATGATGCTCGCGACGTCGTGCGGGTGGATGCCCTTGACGTTAAAGCTCACAACGCCGTGGTGGTTGTCCCAATAGATGGAGCCGATGATCTGGACAAAGTCGAGCTGCATGAGCTCGCCCAT
>CABUQY010000093.1 GCA_902493915.1 uncultured Collinsella sp. | reverse complement strand
GTCGCGAGCGCTATCGGGCAGCCGGCATTGCGACAGACGAGGTCGAGCTTGCTGCCGGCGTTGCCGACGACCAGGGGCGTGTGGATGCTGCCGTGGGCGGCTACAACCGTGCGGTGCGTCGTCTGTACGGCCCCGGTACGCCGTGGGGCGAAGTCGCCGAGTGGCAGACGGCAACGATGGAGGAGCTTGAACGTCAACAGCGCATCAACGAGACGGCGAAGCATCGCGTGGTGGGACTCGTTATCGAGACGCGCCCCGATGCCGTAACGCCGAAGGCCCTCACGCTTATCCGCCGCCTGGGCTGCACCAAGATCCAGATGGGCATCCAGAGCCTCGACCAGCACCTGCTCGATATCAACGAGCGGCGCATTTCGGTGGCGCAGATCGAGCGGGCGTTTTCGCTTGCGCGCCTGTTTGGCTTTAAGATTCACGCGCATTTTATGCTCAACTTGCTGGGCGCCACGCCCGAAGGGGACAAGCGCGACTACGAGCGCTTTGTGACCGAGGGGGCCTTTATGCCCGACGAGGTCAAAGTCTATCCGTGTGCACTCATCGAGGGCTCGCGTCTGGTGGGCTGCTATGAGCGTGGCAAGTGGCGTCCCTATACCGAGGAGGAGCTGCTCGATGTACTGGCCGATGACATCGTGGTGACGCCGGCGTTCTGCCGCATCAGTCGCATGATCCGCGACTTTAGCTCCGATGACATCATGGTGGGCAACAAGAAGCCCAACCTGCGTCAGCTCGTCGAGAATCGCTTGGCGGCTCGTGGAGAAGGCACAGTGGTGCGCGAGATTCGCTATCGCGAGATCAGTACCGCGGGTGCCGACTTGGATGAGCTTTCTCTTGATGAGGAAGTGGCGTACGAGACGCCGGTGACTCACGAGCGCTTTTTGCAGTGGGTGACGCCGCGGGGCAAGATCGCGGGCTTTTTGCGGTTGTCGCTGCCCGACCATTCGTTTGTTGCCGCACATGCGGACGAGTTGCCGACGACGCCGGACGAGGCGATGATTCGCGAGGTGCACGTGTATGGCATGGCGGCGCGCGTGGGCGATCAGGGCCAGGCGGCGCAACATCACGGGTTGGGGCGTTTGCTCGTAGAGCGTGCGTGCGAGATTGCCCGGGATGCGGGTTATGCGCGTATCAACGTGATTAGCGCGATTGGCACGCGCGAGTACTATCGCCATCTTGGATTTTATGACCATGGCCTTTATCTGCAAAAGGAGCTCTAGATGAACAAGCCGAGTGTTTCTGCCGGCGTCGTTGCCGGCGTTGCTCTGGGAGCCGCGGCGCTTGGTGCGGCCGCTGTCGCTGTTCGTGCTGCCTGTCTGCAGGTTGCGCGAACCCGCAATGGCTTGGCGCGTGTGAAACGCGTGCACGACGAGGGCGGCGACGAAGTCCGCGTATTGGTGCAAGGCGGCGTCTACCAAAGCGCGAGTTACGTTGGTGAGCGCTGGGCGGAGCCCGTCTTTGCGTACTATCGCGCGTTTAACGACGTGTTTGAGGCCGAGGATGCGATGCGCGACGCTTATGGTCACGGTATCGACCGCATTCTTATGCTGGGCGGCGGCGGGTTTGCCTATCCTAAATTCGCCCTGATGTCGCACGAGGGCTTGCGCATGGACGTCATCGAGTATGACGGAGAGATTACGCGCCTGGCGCGCCGCTGGTTCTACCTAGACGAGCTGGAGCGCGCGGCGGGCGATCGCCTGCGGGTGATAACCGCTGAGGCTCGCTCGTATCTGGGTGTGACGAGCGTGGGCCATCGTCGCTATGACGCGGTCGTGAGCGATTGCTTTGGCGGTGCCGAGCCCGTACGCGAGTTGGCGACGGTTGAGGCGTTGCGTTTAGTGCGGGGCAGCCTAAATGTTGGTGGCGTCTACGTCGCCAATATCGTGAGCGCAAACGAGGGGAGCGACGTGACGTTCCTGCGCGACTGCGCTGCCACGGCACTCGAGGTATTCGCCCATGCCTGGGTGGTCCCATGTGGCGATGCGAAGTTCGGCGGCGAGGAAAACTACCTGCTCATCGCCAGCGACGGCGACTATGTCTTTGCCGAAGCTGTGCCCTTCGACACCGACTTCCTCGGCACTGCTCTCCACGACTAGCACGTCTCCCTGCGACCAGTCTGTTTGTGGTGGGGCTCTTTTAGCTACTTCTTGGTCATGCCCAAAGTAGCTCAACAAGCCCCGTCCCAAAAAAGACTGGTCTTAGGCGTGGTCGCGCCAGCCGAGAACGCGCTGCTTCATGCCTTCGATGTCGAGCACGCCTTCGGCAAAGTCCTTGCGCACGAGCTCTTCGGGAACGAACTCATCGTAACGATCAAAGTAAGGCACCTCGCCGGGATAGACGAGCTCGATGGGGTCGAAGTCCTTTTCGGCCTCGGCTGCGAGCACCTCAAAGAACGTCTCCTCGTCGGCCTTCATCTTAAACTGCATAAAGTATGGACGCGACGGATCGAGCCCGCCAAGGCCCAGCTCCGCGGCACACTTAATCTTGAGCATACGTTCGAGCGCCAGAAAGGCGTAGCTGCCCAACCAGGGGAAGAGCACCCAGGTGTCGCCACCCAGGTTGATGAGCGGTTTGGTCCCCGCACCCGAAATCTCGGCGGTATGACGAGCCTGTGCAAGGCGTGCCCGTGCGTTGCCCATGAGGTACGGATATGCCGCGTGCTCGTTGAGCGCCTTGCGCATGCGCTCGAGTACATGCGTGTTAATGTCGCCGGGGCAGTCGCCAAAGTATGCCGGCACACGACCTTTGACTTGCGTGGCAAAGACGGTGTGTCGCTTCCAGTCCACTTCCTCGACTATCCAGCAGTGCCCGGCTATGGCGATGCGCTCACCGGGCGGTGGCGGATTGACGATCGTGCCCAACTCGGCCGACTCGCTGCGAACGGTGAACTCCTCGTTTTCCTGGAACACAGCGTAGAACTTAAAGTTGTTAATGATGCGCTCGCCCGCGAGACCCACGATGAGCCCACCGCCCTCGGTGACCTGGATGTGGTCGATCTTGATGAGGTGGCGCAGCAGTACGCGATAGTCATCGGCCGAGACGCGGTGGAAATAGCTGAGCGTGAGCACGCGCTGAGCAAGCTCGGCCGGCGTGAGCTCGCCGGTGCTGGCGAGCGTCGACATGGTCTGGTGGTAGAGCAGGCTGTAGGGGAGTCGATCGAGCTCGGGCGGCTCGACCCACTTTTCCTCGCGATAGAGTTGTACGAGTGCGATGCCCTGCAGGAGCTTCCAGGGTATCGTTTCGGGCATCATCGTGCGCGGCTCGGGTTCTTCCTCGCGCATGACAAACCACATCTCGGGCGGAAGGTCGCGACGGCCTGTGCGCCCCATGCGCTGCAAAAAGGAGCTGACGGTAAACGGCGCGTCAATCTGGAACGCGCGCTCCAGGCGACCGATATCAATGCCGAGCTCCAGCGTGGAGGTGGTGACGGTCGTCTGCGCCTGCTCTTCGTCGCGCATGAGCTCCTCGGCCGTCTCGCGCAGCGATGCCGAAAGGTTGCCGTGATGGATTAGAAAGCGGTCTGGCTCGTGCCGGCTCTCGCAGTAGCTGCGCAACATGGAGCACACGGCCTCTGCCTCCTCGCGCGAGTTGGCAAAGACCAGGCACTTGCGGCCGCGGGTATGCTCAAAGATGTAGCCCATGCCGGGGTCGGCGTTGTCGGGTGCGGTGTCGGTGGGGTTGAGCAGTGCCTGTTCGGTTGCCTGCGGGATGTCGACTTCGCCCTCGGGGGCTGAGGAAGTGCGACGGTCCTTGGGGGCAGCCTTGCCCCGTGCCTGCTCGCGACGTTGGCGGCGCTCCTCTTGCGTGAGTTGTCCGCTGTGACGCATGTCTTGAGCACCGGCCGGCAGCGCCGCGGATGCCGCTGCCTCGATGCGCTCGCACGCGAGCACTTCGGCCTCTTGAGGACCTGTGCCCATGAATCCCCGCTGCTGTGCCTGGGGGCCCGAGTTGTAGAAGTGCTCCATGGAGATGCGCCATACGCGGTGCGGTTCTTCAAAGCGGGGGATAACACAGTTGCGCCCCGTTCCCTGTGAGAGAAAGGCACCCGTGCGTTCCGGGTCCCCGATGGTGGCCGAAAGGCCAATGCGGCGAGGCTGCACGCCGGCCATGCGCGAGAGTCGCTCGATAAGGCAGAGCGTTTGCCCGCCTCGATCGCCGCGCATGAGCGAGTGGACCTCATCGATGACCACGTAGCGTAGGTCGCAAAACATGCGCGGGATCGCCATGTGCTTATGGATTAAGAGCGCCTCGAGTGACTCGGGCGTAATCTGCAAGATGCCGCTCGGTTTTTTGATGAGCTTAGCTTTGTGCGATTGCGAGACGTCGCCATGCCAGTGCCAGACGGGGATGTCGGCCTCTTCGCACAGGTCATTGAGACGGACGAACTGATCATTGATGAGTGCCTTGAGGGGGCCGATGTAGAGGGCGCCAACGCTTGCGGGCGGGTTCTCCCAAAACTCGGTCAGGATGGGAAAGAAGGCCGCTTCGGTTTTGCCGGATGCCGTGGATGCCGTCAGGAGCACATTGTCTTGTGTGTTAAAGATGGCATCTGCTGCCGCAACCTGAATGGAGCGCAGGCTATCCCAATCGTGGGAGTAGATGAAGTCTTGGATAAACGGGGCGTAGCGGTCAAAGGCGTTCACGGGGCCTCCTCTCATATACGAACCTCTTAACGCGGTGGTCAGTGGCTTGCTGCATTACTGTCTCAACGTTCGCCCAGATAAAACCTACCAAAATAAACCTGTCCCTTTTTGGCAGGTTAGATGGTGAATTCGGCGAAGTTACGGTCGCCACCTGCGGTATCGGTGTCGCCTGTTGCGGTTGCTGGCGCCAGCGCGTCACCGCCGACGCTTTGTAGTAGCTCGGCAACGTTGGCATCGGGGTTCTGGCATAGGATGTCGAGCAGCTCGATAAAGTCGCGAATGACCTCGCGAGGCGTCAGGTGCGTATCGGCTCCCACGCGGCCAAACTCAATCTTGAGGAAGTCCACCAAGTCGTTCTCGGTAAGCGTGGGCGTCCAGCCAAAGTAGCCGGCGTGAATTTGCATGAGTTTTTCGATCAGCACCAGTAGCTCCTCGTAGGTGAGCGGCTGCAAGCGGATGATGGGCGCGAGCATGTCCTTAAGGTCCTCGCGTGCAAAGCGACCCTGAGCGAGCCGGCTGCGCAGAGCCTCGTAGGAGAATACGCCGCGACGGCGGTCCTCGATGGAGGTCGGCGTGCCGCCCATGATCATGCCCAAGTACTGCGCCTTGCCCTGGAGCGTGTCGTTGTACATGGTGAGGATTTTCTCGTAGTTGTACTGGCGCGTGATGGCGTTGGGAATCTTGTACAGGTTTACGAGTTCGTCGATGAGCACCAGCATGCCCTTGTAGCCGCTGCAGACCAAAAAGCGTGCGATGAGTTTGACGTAGTCGTACCAGTCGTCATCGCTGATGATGGTCGAGGAGCCCAGCTCGGCGCGCGCCTCGCTCTTGGTTCGGTACTCGCCTCGGATCCACTTGGTCACGCGGCTCATGGTCTCCTCGTCGCCCTCGGAAACGGCCGCGCGATAGCGACGGAGCATGCGGGCAAAGTCGAAGCCGTGGACCATTTCCTCGAGCGGAGCGAGTTGGGCATTGATAGCCGACTCATCGGCGTCCGCGCACGAGGCGACCCAGCGATCCAGGATAAGGTTGAGCGCGCCGCCTTCGGGGCGCGTCTTGGTCGATATATTGCGGATGAGCTCACGGTAGGTGGCAAGGCCCTGTCCCTGGCCGCCCTGCAGGCGGCGCTCAGGGGATAGGTCGGCATCGGCGACGACG
>CABUQY010000092.1 GCA_902493915.1 uncultured Collinsella sp. | reverse complement strand
GCGCTCGAGGCCGCCGGCATCGCGGTTGTGGAGTCGGGCATTAAATTTGGCGGAATCACGGCTATTTCCGATGGCGAGCGTATCGAGGTCACCACGTACCGTCTGGATGGCTTTTACACCGATGGTCGCCATCCCCAGAGTGTGGAACGTGCCGCCTCGCTCGAGGACGATCTGGCGCGCCGCGACTTTACCGTCAACGCCATGGCCTGGCATCCCGAGCGCGGGCTTGTCGACCGCTACGACGGCCAGGGTGACTTGGAGCGCAAGCTGATTCGCGCTGTCGGCGATCCCAAGCGTCGCTTTAACGAGGACGCCCTTCGCATGCTGCGTGCGGTACGCTTTGCCTGCCGCCTGGACTTTATGATTGAGCCCGAGACAAAGCGCGCGCTTGCTGAGTGTGCGCCGTTGCTCGATGCTGTGGCGCGCGAGCGTGTGGGTATTGAGCTCGAGGGCATTCTTTCGACCGGTCATGGGGGAGACGCGATGCTTCGCTATCCCGAGCTCATCTGTGCCTCTGTGCCCGAGTTGGCAGCGGGTCGCGGCTTTGATCAGCGAAGTGTCTATCATGCGTTTAACGTCTACGAGCATATCGCCCGTGTGCTGACGGTGGCAGGGGAGCTTGCGCTGTGCGACGGCGTCGCGCCCTCGTCGAGCCTTATGTGGGCGGCGTTTTTGCACGATGTCTCCAAGCCCGAGTGCTTTACGGTCGATCACGCCGGCAGCGGACACTTCTACGGTCATCCCGAGCTCGGCGCCAAGAAAGCGCACGTCATTATGGATCGCCTGGCTCTCTCGCACGACCTGGTGCGCGACGTGTGCCTGCTCATCAAATATCACGACAAGCCGCTGCGCCCCGAGCGCTCCTGCCTGCTCAATATGATGCGCGCGCTTTCGGGTGAGGGCGTCGACACGGCCCGCCTGATTGACGAGCTCATGGACCTTAAGCGTGCCGACACACTTGGCAAGGCCCCGTCGTGCTTCTATTACGTTGAGACGATTGAGGAGATGCGCGCGATGGCGCACGAGCTGCTGAGGGCGGGGGAGCCCTATACGCTCAAGATGCTCGCCTTCAACGGCGGCGACCTGATCCGTGCTGGAGTCAAGCCCGGGCCGGAACTGGGGCAGCTTCTCAACTCCGCCCTCGACGCCGTGATCGAAGACAACATTCCCAACGATCGCGAAGCTCTTTTGGTCCATCTCAACTTGAATTAGCTACCTAGTTTACCTGCGTGTTCCATAACCTGCCGACAATTTTTCGGCAATTTGGAATTTCTTCTTGCGCTGACGTTTTTTGTCCCGTAATATATTTCCTCGCAGCACGGCAGTGCAGATGTCATGTGGCCCGTTCGTCTAGCGGTTTAGGACGCCGCCCTCTCAAGGCGGAGATCACCAGTTCGAATCTGGTACGGGCTACCACGCATCTGATACCCGGACTTCCCATGGAAGGCCGGGTTTTTTATTTTCAAACAACCGTCTGCAATTCCCGTTTGAACCAGAGCTTTGCGTTCTGTCTATGGTCCTTGCGGGTACAATATCCAAGATATTTTGACTGTTAGAAGGAGTCTCATGACGGAGTCCTCTCAGCATACGTCTAAGCCCCAGGTCGAGGTTGAGGCCTCGGGCGGAGATGACAATAAGAGCGCACGCCGCGGCGCCATCTTTATCGGCGTCGTGCTGGTGGGTTATATCGTCTATCTGGTGGTAACCGGGCAGATGGGGCAGTTCTGGGCCGCTATGTCGAGCGTCCAGGCGTCATGGCTCGTTGTCGCGTGTCTCTGCATGTTCATGTATCTGTTCTTTGGCATTGTGGCCTATGCGATCGCTGTCTGGCTCGACCCCAATTCACCCGTCGGCATTCGCGACCTGATCTCGGTCGAGGCGAGTGGCATCTTCTTTGGCAACCTCACACCTATGATGATGGGCTCGACTCCTGCTCAGATCTACCGCCTGACCAAAGCGGGCCAAAATGTCGGCGAGGCCGGAGCCACGCAGTTCACGCGCTTTATCGTGTATCAGTTTGGCCTCGTTGCCTGGGGCGCTATCCTACTGCTTGCTCGCATGCCGTTTTTTGCCGAGCGCTATGGCGACATGACGCTGCTGTGCGTCTTTAGCTTTGGTGGACACTGCTGCATCTTGCTTGGCATCTTCGCCGTCGCGCTCATGCCTAAGACCGTCACGCGCATCGCCCATTGCATCATCAATTGGCTCGAGCGCATTGGTGTCTCGGCCACTAAGATCGAGGGTTGGCGCACGTTTGTCGATGGCGAGATCTACTCCTTCTCCGAGAAGTTCAAGCTTTCGGCCGGACATTTTTCTTCCATGCTGCTCACCGTGTTTATCACCATGCTGCAGCTCGCGTTTTTCTATCTGGTTCCGTATTTCCTGATGCTTGCCTTTGGCCACCACGAGGTCGACTTTTTCTC
This sequence comes from uncultured Collinsella sp., assembly GCA_902493915.1. Taxonomy (GTDB): domain Bacteria; phylum Actinomycetota; class Coriobacteriia; order Coriobacteriales; family Coriobacteriaceae; genus Collinsella. The sequence continues at coordinate 3,477 of CABUQY010000092.1, read as the reverse complement.
GGTCATGGCCGCGAGCGCCTTTGTCCAGCTGTTAAGCTCTGCGGTTCCCTTGCCCGGTGGAACTGGTGGCGCTGAGGGCGGCTTTGCATTGTTCTTGGGTCATTTCTTCGGTTCGGCTTCGACCGCCGGCTATCTGCTGTGGCGTCTCATTACGTTTATTGCGCCTACCATTTTGGCTGCGCCCCTGCTGGGACTTAAGAGCGCCCACAACGAGAGCATCCATGCGCGCTGGGATCGCGTGATGCGCAAGCTCGGCCGCACGCCTCAGACGCCCTCTGCGCCCACTAAGCCGCACCCCACGAATGCTGTTACCGTTGATCCCAAGAAGCAGGCTCAGAAGGCTTCTGGGACCGCAAAGCCGGCTCATAAGGCCTATGTGCGTCAGACAGGAGACGGTATTCGCGTATCTCCGTCGGCACTCAATAAGAAGAAGCGCCCTAAGTCTCAGTAGGGCAGTCGTGCGTTCTTCATGATGCGGGGCATATTTGTGCCGTATGGGGGATAATCCTCTAACGTAGATTATCTCTCATCTGTTGATGAATGCTCGCATATCGAAGGGACACGCCCATGGCAACCATCAAACCGCGTCTTGACCGCCGCATCGTTCGCAGCCGTAATGCCATCCTTTCGGCTTTCGAGCGCCTGCTCATGGAAAAGCCGCTGGCAGACATTACGGTGAGTGCCATCGCGCGCGAGGCCAATGTCGACCGCAAGACCTTTTACGTTCACTTTGGTACGGTTGACGGCCTGCTCGATGCCATTGCCGTCGATGTGGTGGAGATGATTGTCGACTCGGTCGAGAAAACGCTTGCTTCTATGGACGGTGACACCAACGAGCGCGCTCTTGGCGCGGCGGCGACCTTCTTTAAAACCGTTAATGAGGCACTGTGCAACAACTTGGTGCTCAATCGTCAGCTGATCGAGAATATTCCGCTCGATGATTTTATGGCTCGTCTTCGTGCACCGCTCGAGCACGAGATTGCCGAGCGCGATCTGCTGCCCCAAGGTCTCAAGGACGAGATGTTCGACTACTATCTGGCGTTTTTGCTGTCGGGTATAATCGGTATCTATCGCACGTGGGCGCTGTCTGACGGCTCGGTTCCTATCGAGCGTGTCTCTGAGGTCGCCAACGATCTGACTCTCAATGGTCTGTCGAGTCTGGAATCTCGCTTGGATTAGGCCTAGTTGGGCTCGTCGGCGTGGAAATTCCTGTTCCTGAGGTTTTCCGGCGCCTTGGAGACCTTGCCGGCGTAGGAGCTGTAGCCTGAGGATCCTTAAAAGAAAGTCCAGTTTATCCTTCCCACTCCAATTTTGGAATCCTCCGATGCGCCTTCGCACGCTCGCATGACCTCGATACCATGCGAGCGTGCGAACTCGACGAGCTCTGCGTTGCGGGCGTTTATGGTGCCGAAGGCGGCGGGGCATACGATAAGACGCGCGCAGTGGACGAGGAGCTCTTTGGCGCGGGCTATGGTTTTATCCCCGATCGGCTCGAAGGCGCGCTCGGCTACGCATTCCGTCGCCAGGTCGCGCGCGAGCTCGCAGTCGATGTCCCCTTCGTGCAGAACGCCCGCGTAGAACGCCTTGCCCTGCCGAATGAGCTGGCGAAACACAGCCGACCCCGTACCTGCGCCAGCGATGACGAACGTGTGCGCATCGCCGTGTGGGCGCCCAATTTCCACGCTGCCGAAGCGCTCGTTGAAGGTGCCATGTTGAAGGCCGTAGAGCTCGCCAATCGTCTCGCGCGTGAATATGCCCTCGGGTGCGCCGGCGCGGAAGACCCGGCCGTCCTTCACGCAAATCACCTTGTCGGCGCTTTTCTGCGCGAGCTCGAGTTCGTGGATGGACATGATGACAGCCACATTCTGCGATTTCGCAAGGTGGCGAAGTATTCGCAGCAGGTCGATCTGGTAGCGGATATCGAGATACGACGTGGGCTCGTCGAGCACGAGCACACGCGGATCCTGCGCGATGGCGCGTGCGAGCATGACGCGCTGGCGTTGCCCGTCGCTTATCTGCATGAAGTCGCGCTCGGCGAGCTCTTCCACATGTGCGGTTTTCATGGCCTCATCGACCCGACTATGGTCGTCGGGCGAGAGTGTGCCCATTCGCCCGGTGTAGGGATGCCTTCCCGCCTCTACGATATCGCGGCAGGTGAGAAGCTCGGTCCGGGGGCGATCTGTCAGCATAACGGCAAGGTTCCTTGCGAACTCCGCCGTCTTCCATCGGGAAATCTCCCGCCCGTCGAGCTCGACCGCGCCGGCAAGCGGTGCCAGATGGCGCGTGATGGTTTTCAAGATGGTCGACTTGCCCGAGCCGTTCGGCCCGATGAGCGCCACGACGTCGCCCGCGCGAACCTCCAGATCGATGCCTTCGACTACGACCTTCTTGTCGTAGCCTGCCGACAGGTCGCTTATGCGGAAAAGCGGCGCTCCGTCAGTCTGCGTTTCGACCGGGGTTTCGAGGTTCGACTCCGCTCGGAGGAGGCGTTTCGCGCGCAGTTCCGCACGAGCCGAAAGTGCCTTCTGGCACTTTCGAGCGAGCTCAGGATTGTCTAAGCATGGAATGTCCCCTCCGAGCGTTTTGGGCCGCGGCACGAATTCCCACATCTACCTCACCCGCTTCTTCAACATGAGTGCAATAACCACCGGCGCGCCGAAGATGGCGGTGACGGCGCTGATGGAAAGCTCGACGGGGGAGAACAGCGTGCGCGCGATCAAATCGCAGCCCGCGCAAAAGATGGCGCCTCCCAAGAAGCACGCAGGAATCACGCGGATAGGCTTCGACGACTTCAGCGCCGACTTAACGAGATGCGGAACCGCGATGCCTACGAACGACACCGGACCAGCGAACGCGGTCACGCAGGCGGAGAGCATGCTCGCTAGAAGGACGAGCACCACGCGGAAGCGTGCGACGTTCACGCCGACGCTTTTCGCGTAGGCTTCTCCCAGCTGGAAGGCGGAAAGGGGCTTCGATATCGCGAATACGCATGCGCTCACGGTGATCACCACGACCGCGATGAACGCGATGTCGTCCCAGCTCGAACCCGAGAAGCTACCCAAAGACCAGTTGTGCAGGTTCACGATGGACTGGTCGTCGGCGAAGGCGATGAGGAAGTTCGTCGCCGCCGAGCAGATGTATCCCACCATGACGCCCGCCACGATGAGCATGGCCATGGAACTTATGCGCCGTGCGATGAGGAGCACGAAGCCGATGGTGATAAGCGAGCCCAGAAACGCTGCGGCCACCATGGCCGGCGAGGACATGGCCTGGTTCGCGCCCAGAAGTACGATCATCGTAAGCGCGACGACGAACTTTGCGCCCGAGGAGACGCCCAAGATGAACGGGTCGGCGATGGGATTGTTGAAAAACGTCTGCAGTAGGAACCCGGAGAGCGAAAGTGCCCCGCCGAGAAGCACGGCTGAAAGCACGCGCGGCAGGCGAATCTCCCAGATGACTTGGCTTTCCATGGAATTG
>CABUQY010000091.1 GCA_902493915.1 uncultured Collinsella sp. | reverse complement strand
GCCCGTGTCCATGCGGTTAAAGGTGCGGAAGAACTTCTCGTAGGCGGCGTGCACTGGCTCGTCCTCGACGGCCAAGTTGCAGATGATGGACATGTCGTTGGTGACGAGCGCAGAAAGCGAAGAGCCCAGCACCTGGTAGACGGCCTCAGCCTCGGCCTCGACCGTGCCGACAAGTTCCTTGGGCAGCGAGATGTCGGCCTTGATCATATGACGCGTGGCGCGGCAAATCTGGCGAACCTTATCGGTCATGCGCTGCAGGTTAAAGTCGACGTAGATGATCGTCTGCAGCAAGCGGAAGTCGGAGGCGACCGGTGACTGCGTGGCAATCAGGTTGTAGCAGACGGCCTCCAGGTTGGCGCAGCGTGCGTCAATCGAAAGCGTGCGCTTCTTGGTCTTGGTGGCGAGCTTGCGGTCGTCGGTCACATAGGCCTTCACGGCATCGTGGAGGGCCAGATCGACGGCCTCGTAGATGCTCAGCATCTCGTGACGGGCCTCGATGAGCTGACGGGAAAACAGTTTGCGCATGGTTCACTCCAATCAGTTGGGTGCGGTCATGCCGCCCGCACAGTGAATACGCACCGGACCAGGTCCGATCGGATTGGGACTAGTCGCACCGATCAGCCAAAGCGGCCGGTGATATAGTCTTCCGTCCGCGAGTCCACCGGGCTGGTGAAGATCGCGTCGGTTTGACCATACTCGATGAGCGTAGCGGGCTCGCCGGCAACTTCCTGCAAGAAGAATGCAGTGTAGTCGCTAATGCGAGCTGCCTGCTGCATTGAATGCGTGACGATGATGATCGTCATCTCGGGCGCCAGCTCGGCCATCAGATCCTCAACCTTAGAGACGGACGTGGGGTCGATGGCGGAGCATGGCTCGTCCATCAGAAGGACATCGGGCTGCACCGCAAGCACGCGCGCGATGCACAGACGCTGCTGCTGACCGCCCGAGAGCGCCAAACCATCCTTGTTGAGCTGATTGGATACCTCTTTCCAGAGGTTGGCGCGTTTGAGCGATTCTTCCACGATGTCATCGAGGTCGCTTTTGCTAGTCACGCCCTGCAGACGAGGGCCAAAAGCGACATTCTCGTAGATGGATTTGGGAAACGGGTTGGGCTGCTGAAAGATCATGCCCACACGACGACGGAGGTCGACCGGGTCGACACCCTCGGCATAGATATCATTGCCGTCGAGCGTCATGGTGCCCGCGACGCGCGTACCCTCGATCAGATCATTCATGCGGTTGATGCAGCGCAAAAACGTCGACTTGCCGCAGCCCGAAGGGCCAATGAAGGAGGTGATGGCGTTTTTGGCGATGTTGAGGTCGAGCCCCGTCAGCGCATGAAAGTCACCGTACCAAAAGTTGAAATCCTTGGCCGTAATGGCCGCTTGCTCCAGCGTGGGAGCGGACTGATAAACGGACATGGGACTCCTTAACTAGCGACGCTTGCGCGACAGGAAGCGCGCAAACAGGTTGAAGGCCAGAATGATCACCATCAGCAAGAGCGCGGTGCCATAGGCTGCGTTCATGTTGATGCCGTCGTTGGCAAGCAGGTACAGGTGAACCGTCATGGGGCGGCCGGAATCGAGCGGCGAAATAGGTAGATTGATGGCCTGGCCCATGGTGTAGAGCACCACCGCGGTCTCGCCAATGGCACGGCCGATGGCGAGGACGATACCCGTGGCAATACGGCCAAAGGCAGAAGGAAGCACGATCTTGGAGACGACCTGCCACTTGGTGGCGCCCAGGCCGTACGCACCCCACCGGATATAGCGCGGAACGGCGCGAATGGCCTCTTCGGTGGTGCGCATGACGATGGGGAGCATCAGAAGTGCCAGCGCCAAAGCGGCCGAGACCATCGAAAGGCCCAGACCCATAGCCTCGACAAACAAGGCGTAGCCAAACAGGCCCATAACGATGGAGGGCACCGAGGCCAAAGCGTCAGCAGCGTAGCGAATGAGCTCGACGACCTTGCCCTGCTTGGCGTACTCGGCCAGATAGACGGCTGCCAGCACAGCGATCGGCGTGCAGATAAGCATGGCGAGTGCCGTCACATAGACGGTCGAGACGATTGTGGGCCAAATTCCGCCCTCGGCGTTGACGCCCTGGGGCCAACCGAAGATAAAGTCGAGTGAGATATGCGGCAGGCCGTTAATGACCACGTAGGCGATGATAGCGACCAGCACCAGCGTGGTGATGTATGCCGCGGCACGGAACACGCCAAGCATGATCTTGTTGGACAGGTCCTTGTTGATGCGGCCCTTCTTGCCGTGGAAAAGGGCACGCTTGATGCGCTCGCGCGACGAGGTCGTATCGACCGTCGTGTCAACGGAATCGGACATAGCCTACCCCCTCTTCTTCTTGGAAATCAGACGGACGATGCCCACCAGCGTGGCGGAGATGATAAACAGGACCACGCCCATGCCGAACAGCGCCGAGCGGTGCAGACCCGAGGAATAGCTCATGTCGAGTGCGATCTGGCTCGTGAGCGTCGAGATAGGGCTCGCAATGCTGTCGGGAATAACCGGGGCATTACCCACGACCATGAGCACGGCCATGGTCTCTCCGATGGCACGGCCCATACCCAGCACGATGGCATCCACGATACCCAGCTTAGCGGCAGGTAGCACGACCTTATAGATGGTCTGCCACTTGGTGGCGCCCATGGCATACGATGCCTCGCGAATGCCCATGGGAATGGAATTGAGGGCATCGATGGTGAGTGTGGTGATGGTAGGAACGATCATGATGGCAAGCACGAACCACGCCGTCAGCGCACCAAAACCAAGACCACCGGTCAGTTGCGCGATAAACGGACGGATGATGATCATTCCAAAGAAGCCATAGATGATAGAAGGGATGCCGGCCAACAGGTCAACGGCGGGGCTGATAAGCTTGCGCACGCGCTTGCCGGCGATCTCGACCAGGTACACGGCCGTGCCCACACCTAGCGGCACGCCCATGGCGAGCGCACCGACGGTCACCAGACCTGAGCCGGCAAGCAGCGACATGATGCCGTAGTGGCCCTCAGAGGGCGCCCACGTAAAGCTAAAGAAGTCCGCCAGACCGATGTCGGTAAAGACGGGCAGCGCCGAGTATGTGGTAAAGACAAAAATCAGGATGACGGTAACGACCGCCAAGAACGCGCAGGCAAAGAAGATCCACTGCAGCGCCTTCTCCTTGATATAGGTACTGCGCGATACGAGCGCCAGCTCGCGCTTCTTGGGTGCCTGAGCATTCTGCTCAGTCTGGGAGTTTTCCTGTGCTTCCATGCTACTCACTCCCCTTCTCGTCGTTGGTGACGGGAATAAAGCCCGCCTCGCGAATCTGCTTGTCCATCTCTTCGGACGTCACGTAGTCGATGTAATCCTGCGCCTGCTGCGAAGGAGCACCCTTCACAAAGAAGTAAAGGTCGCGCGAGATGGGATAGCCGCCGCTCGCGACCGTCTTCTCGGACGCCTCAACATGATTGACCGAGACGGCCCTGACCGAGGTCTTGGCGTTGAGGCTATCGACGAAGCCCAGCGAAATGTAGCCAATGGCACCGCGCGAACGAGATACCACGTCGCGCACCTGGCCCGTGCCCGAAAGAACGGCCGAGCGGCGATCGAACGGCGTGCCGTCCATCACGATGGTACGGAAGGCCTCACGCGTGCCGGACGCCTCATCTCGGTTGATAACCTGAATCCTCAGGTCCTCGCCACCGACTTCTTTCCAGTTGGTGATCTTGCCGGCGTAAATATCGCGGAGCTGCTCGGTCGAGAGGTTATCGACCGGGTTATCGTCGTTCACGATGACCGCGATACCGTCGTGGGCAATGACGATGGGAGTCAGGCCCAGATCCTGTTCGTCGGCATTGAGTCCACGGGAGGAGCTGGCGATATCGGCCGTGCCGGCGCTGACGGCCTCGATGCCAGCAGAAGAACCCAAACCGGAAACGAGCACGTCGATGCCGGTCTCCTCCTTAAAGCCCTCGGCCGCAATCTCGGCGATAGGAAGGCAGGTCGTGGAGCCAGCGACGGTAATGGAAGAGGTAGAAGATCCCGAAGAACAGGCGCACAGCGTAAGCGTAAGCACAGCGGCGCTCAGGACCGATACGATCTTTCTCATAGCATCACGCCGATCGCAGCATGGCGCCCACAGGTGCCGCCCTCGTTACGGTAGGAATAAAAGCGGTCGTTCTGACGCACGGTCGAAAGCTGGGTATCCACGATATTATCCGCGTCGACACCGACATCTACCAGCGCCTCGCGAATGGCAGCGGAAAGATCGAGCATGCGAGAGGTACTCGCATCGATGCAAGAGAACTCGGCGGCAAAGCGATCCATGAGTTCCTGGGATACCTCATATTCGTCACCCAAGATATGGGGGCCGATATAGGCGGAAACGCCGCTCGCATCGCAACCGGCAGCATCGCAAAGCGCCTGGCACGCCTTGGCGGAAATGCGTGCAATCGTGCCCTTCCAACCGGAGTGCACCACGGCAAATCCGCCAGGGGCCACCAGCACCACGGGAACGCAGTCGGCAAAGCAGAGCAGCACGGGTACGTTATGCGCCGTACAGACGATGGCATCGCAGCCCTCGGCAATCTGCTCGCGGACGTCCTCAAGGTCATCGGCGCCGTTCGAGGTCACCGCAACGATATGGTCACCATGGACCTGATTGGGAACGAGCAGGTTGTGCTCGCACTCGGCGGCACCCATAGCCTCGAGCGCGCGACGACGATTTTCTTGAACAGCAAAGGGATCATCGCCAACATGCGAGCCCAAGTTGAGTGAGGAGTACGCATCTTCGGAAACACCACCGGCGCGCTCGGTGAAGGCAAAGCGAACATCGGATGTCGCGCCTTCCACCAACGTAACTCCATCATGGTCGACACGCGAAACTTTGTCCGCACGTGCTGCCATACTAAAGCCTCCTAATAACACAAGTACCGCGGCATCGCCGCTACAGCCAGCGTTTATACGGCTGTCATACTTCTCTAAAAGGATACCTGCTGCGCTGGAGGCAATCGTAAAGGGAACGTAAAGAGATTGGAGGTTCTAGTTTACAAAGTCGAAATAAAAAGGGCGCGTCCATACGGACACGCCCCTGTGCACAACAATGCAAAGAACGACTTAGAAGCTGCCGCGCTTCAGGAAGTCGGGAAGCTCGAACTGATCGTTGCCGAAGTTAGGAAGCTCGGTGCCACCGACGTTGCGGGTCGGAGCGGCCTGAGCCGGGCTGGTGGCCGGAGCGGTGCGCTGCGGCTCAGCGGAGGCAGCGGCCTTGCTCTGAGACTGCTGAGCAGCAAAGAGCTCGTCCTGACGGTTGACGTTGGAGTCGGAGAAGCCCGTAGCGATGACGGTGATACGCACCTGATCGCCCAGGGACTCGTCGACAACGGTACCGAAGATGATGTTGGCCTCGGGGTCGACGGCGTTGGCGACAACGTCGGCGGCGTCGCTGATCTCCTGGATGCCCAGGTCCTTGGAACCGGCGATGGAGAGCAGCACGCGTGTGGCACCATCGATGGAGCTCTCGAGCAGCGGGCTGGAGATGGCCTGCTGGGCTGCGTCGACGGCACGGGTATCCCCAGAAGAGGTACCGATACCCATCATGGCGGTACCGGCCTGCTTCATGATGGTCTTAACATCGGCGAAGTCCAGGTTGATGATACCGGGGACGGTGATGAGGTCGGTGATGCCCTGGGTGCCCTGGGAAAGGACGCCATCAGCAATCGCGAAGGCCTCGAGCATGGTGGTCTTCTTCTCGGCGATGTCGAGCAGCTTATCGTTAGGGATGACAATCATGGTGTCGACGCAATCGGAGAGGGTCTTAATGCCCTCCTCGGCGCTCTTCTTGCGCTTGCGGCCCTCGAAGGTGAAGGGCTTGGTCACGACGGCGACGGTCAGTGCACCGACCTCGTTCATCGCGATATCGGCAACGATGGGAGCAGCGCCGGTACCGGTGCCACCGCCCTCGCCGCAGGTGATGAACACCATGTCGGCACCAGCAAGCGCCTCGGCAATGTCGTCGCGGGACTCATCGGCAGCCTTGCGGCCAACCTCGGGGTTGGCGCCGGCGCCCAG
>CABUQY010000090.1 GCA_902493915.1 uncultured Collinsella sp. | reverse complement strand
GAGCCGCGCTAATGGTTGCTCCTGGGGCAGGTCTTTCCGCCGTTGCGATCGTCGGTCCGACGGCGGTTGGTAAGAGCGATGTTGCCGATCGTTTGGCAGCTCGTCTTTCGTCCGAAGTGCTGTCGTGCGATGCGATGCAAATCTATCGCGGCATGGATATCGGTACCGCAAAGATGGCGCCCGATGAGTGTACGGCGCCGCTGCGTCTCGTCGACATTGTAGAGCCGGGTGTGGCATATTCTGCTGCGCTTTATCAGGCTGACGCTCGCGCGCATGTTGAGCGCTTGCTTGGCGAGGGCCGCCTGCCGGTGTTTTGCGGGGGTACGGGGCTGTATCTCAAGGCCGCCCTCGATGAGATGGACTTTCCCTCGGGTGAACTTGAGGACGATCGCCGTGCGGGCTATCAGGAGCTTGCCGAGCGTATTGGCGAGGAGGGACTGCATGCCCTGCTTGCCGAGCGCGACCCCGAGTCCGCTGCGGTCATCCACCCCCATAATGTTCGCCGCGTGATTCGCGCTCTCGAAATGCACGATGATGGAGTGTCCTACGCGCAGCAAAAGTCGCAGTTTAGTGTTCCGCGCGAGCATTATCACGCTCTGTGGTTTGGTCTGACGCGTAATCGCGAGATGCTCTACGAGCGCATTAACCTGCGCGTCGACCTGATGTTTGAGCAGGGCCTTGTCGATGAGGTTCGCGGTCTTATGGACCAGGGGCTGGCAGATGCCCTGACTTCGATGCAGGCGATTGGCTATAAAGAGATTATCGATGCCTTTAACGGCGTGATTTCTATGGATGAGGCTCGCGAACTCATCAAGATGCGTTCGCGTCGCTATGCCAAGCGTCAGCTTTCGTGGTTTAAACGCGATGACCGTATCGTGTGGTTCGATATGGACGAGTTTACGATCGATGAGGTCGTTGAGGACATCCTGCATCGTATTGAGGCTGTCTAATGGCTCGTTTTCCTCTTGTTTCCACGGCACCCGAGCCTGAGCGTGCCATTTTGGTTGGTGTTGAATGGCGCGACAATGCATGGCCGCTCGATCGATCGCTTGACGAGCTGGAGCGCCTTGCCCATACGGCTGGTGCCCGGTGCGTGGCGCGCTTGTCTCAGCGTTTGGTAAAGCCGTATCCTAAATCGTTTATCGGTTCCGGTAAGGTTGAAGAGCTGTGCGGCCTGGTGCATCGCATGGATGCCGATGTTGTTATCTTTGACGACGACCTGACGCCCTCGCAGCAATCCTATTTGGAGAAAGCCGTGGGCGAGCCGGTAAAGATTATCGATCGTACGGCACTGATCTTGGATATCTTTGGCCTGCATGCTCAGACGCGTGAGGGACGCCTTCAGGTACAGCTGGCACAGCTTCAATATCTGTTGCCTCGTCTGCGTGGCATGTGGAGCCATCTTGCCAAGGAGCAGACGCGCGGCGGCATCGGTTCGCGCTTTGGCCAGGGTGAAAGCCAGCTCGAGGTTGACCGTCGCTTGATTCGCAATAAGATTGCCGCGCTTCGTCGTGAGCTTAAGCAGGTTGAACAGCGTCGCGATGTCCAGTCCAAGAGTCGCATTGAGTCACCGGCGTTTCGCGTCGCGTTAGCCGGTTATACCAATGCCGGTAAATCGACGTTGCTCAATCGCCTGACCGGCTCTACGGTACTTTCGCAGGACAAGCTGTTTGCTACGCTCGACCCGACGACGCGTTCGTATCACCTGCCCGGCGGTCGCGGCATGACGATCACCGATACCGTCGGCTTTATTCAAAAGCTGCCGCATGGTTTGGTCGATGCCTTTAAATCGACGCTGTCCGAGGTGTTGGGTGCCGATCTAATTCTCAAAGTCGTAGATGCGTCTGACGAGGACTATGAGCGACAGCTGGAGGCTGTCGACCGCGTGCTTGATGAGATCGGCGCTGGAGAGCGTTTAACGCTGACCGTATTCAATAAAATCGATCTTCTCGATAGCGTTGATCGACTGAGCTTCCGTCGTCGCTATCCCGAGGCCGTTCTGTTCTCGGCCCAAACGGGCGAGGGGCTCGACGATCTCGTCGATCGCATTGCTCGCGAGGCGGCTGCCACCGATGTGTTGCTCTCTGCTGATATCCCGTATCGCGAGGGCGCCCTCATCACGCTGGTGCATGAGCAGGGAACCCTTTTGCACGAGGAATATCTCGAGGATGGCGTTCGTATTGTGGCGAAGCTGCCGGCTCGTATTGCGCCGCGGCTCGAGCGTTATCGCACCGAGTAGGCGAGCTCCAAAATGCCCAGTATGATGGGCTGATGCAGCAGATAAAAGGGGAGTGCGTGACGTCCAAGGCTGGCGAGCGCCGGTAGGGGGTTGGCGTAGGTCCAGCTAGGGACGGTCTTATCGATTCCCTGCGCTATATGTGCGGCGAAGTATCCTGCAAGATACATAAAGATAAACGGGATGATGGGGTAGTAATCACCTGAAACAAACCCAGGGCTCGGAAATCCCAGCCACGCCAGGTAGGGGACAGGGTAGATTGTTTTGGGGATGCTCCAGGTGAGGGCGAACAACACAAGGCATAGGGACATGCCCCATCTCGCCGATATCCTCTTAAGGACGGGATCGGTCAACGCCACGATGCCGGTACATGCGGCCATGCAGTAGATGATGCCAAAATTAACCGAATCGTCTACTGAGACAAGCGTTGTTGCCAACCAGACGACGAGTGCTGCTAAGCCGTATTTGGCGGCACGTTTGATATTGTTGCGCGAAAGGGTGCACATCCAACCCGCGATAAACAGAAATACCCAGCTGATGCTGGCGCGCCAGATGTCTTGAAAGACAGTCTGGGTAAACCAGGGCATATCCCAACCGTACAGGTAGGCGAGATCGTAGCAAGCGTGAAAACCTGCCATTGAAATCATCGTAAACCCGCGGACGGTATCAAAGATGGTGATGCGTTTTTGCATTACGAGAACCGGCGCATCAAGCCGACGACTTTGCCCAAGATAACGGGATTCGTTGCATAGATAGGCTCCATGGTGTCATTCTCAGGCTGCAGGCGTACGCGTCCCTGCTCCTTGTAGAACGTTTTGACGGTCGCTGAACCATCAATCATGGCCACGACAATTTCGCCATTCATGGCACTCTTTTGTTCACGGACGATGATGTAATCGCCATTGAAGATGCCGACATTGATCATTGAGCTCCCATGCACCTCAAGGATAAAGGAACCCTGATCGGTGGCGATTTCGGTCGGGATAGTAAAAGTGTCTTCGATGTTCTGCTCGGCCAGAATGGGGATCCCAGCCGCGACGCGACCAACGAGCGGTAGCGAGACCGTTCCGCGAGGTGCGGTGGGCTCGTCAGATTTAGAAATTGAGACAGAGGAGCCGTCCTCGTTAAAGAGTTCCAGGGCGCGCGGTTTGGTGGCATCGCGCTTGAGCAGCCCGCGCGCCTCCAAGGCAGATAAGTGGGCGTGCACGGTGCTGGGGGAGGAAAGGCCCACGGCAGAAGCCATCTCGCGCACGCTGGGCGGATAACCCTTCTCTTGCTGATATTCCTTGATGAAGTCGTAAATTTGCTGCTGACGCTTGGTAATTTTGCGAGCCATCAGGGCATCCTCTCTACCCATGTCAAACAAATGTTCGAATTTTGCTTGACAGGAACAACTGTTCGAAGATAATAATAACCGAACATTCGTTCTCGCGCTAGACATTTTTGTCCGCGCGGCTTGATAAAACTGTTCTCAGCAAAACACGCGAGAGGAGAACATGATGAACGCAACGAATATGGTCCAGGGAAACCTCGCCCTTAAGCTCGAGACGCCTGCAGAACCCACTTTTACGGTTGTTCAGGGCGGCCGCTCCGGCTTTCAGCCTTTGACCGTAAAGCCTGCTCGCAATCAGCAAGCTGTAGTCGCGGCGGCTCGCGTTGCCCTGAAGGTTCCGACGATTGTCGCCGTTGCCGTTGCGCTTACGCTCTTCTTTGTCCTCGCTACGTCGGTCTTTAGCGCTCGTCACGCCGCGTATGCCGAGTCCGTTTCCAATGTTACCTACGAGACCATTCGCGTTCAGCCTGGCGATTCTCTTTGGTCGCTTGCCGAGGAATATCCAATCGAAGGCCTTTCCACGCAAGAGACTTCCGACATGATTCGTAGTGTCAATCATCTGGAGCATGGTTCGCTCGCCGCCGGTGCGCATCTTAAGGTTCCCGCTCGTTCGTAATCATTATCGCGCTGCGCATGGTACCCTTGTTATCGTTTAAGAGGAGGTACCATGCGCTGTCCCAAATGCGGCAAGGCACATACCCGCGTCGTTGATTCCCGTATGCAGGAGTCAAATAACACCATTAAGCGCCGTCGCGAATGTTGCTCGTGTAACTACCGCTTTACAACGTTCGAGCGATGCGAAGACCCAATTGAGGTCATTAAGTCGGACGGAACTAAGCAGCGGTTCGATCGCAATAAGCTGCTCGTCGGCTTGATGCGCGCCACCATCAAGCGTGATATCGACACTAAGAAGCTCAATGAGATTATCGACGACATCGAGGTCGAGCTGCGCTCTCGCACGCTGACGGCCGTCACGTCGCATGAGTTGGGTGACATGGTGCTCAAGCGCTTGGCCAAGATCGACAAGGTGGCGTACATCCGCTTTGCCTCGGTTTACCGCGATTTCAAAGACGTCGATGAGTTTCTGCAAGAGCTCGACAAGCTAAGGTGATTCCATGCCCAACATTACCGTCAACATAAAGCGTCTCGACCCCACCGTCGAGCTTCCCAAATACGCCCATCCCACCGATGCCGGCTTGGATCTGCGCTCCAACGAGGACTGCGTCCTGAAGCCCTTCGAACGCCGTCTGGTCTCTACTGGGCTGGTCATCGCCCTGCCCGATGGCTACGCCGGCTTCGTGCAGCCCCGCAGCGGCTTGGCCATCAAGCAGGGCCTGTCTATAGTCAACACGCCGGGCCTCATCGACGCCCACTACCGAGGAGAACTCAAGGTTATCCTCATCAACCTGGACCCCTCCAACAACATCCAAATCAACAAAGGCGACCGCATAGCCCAACTCGTCATCCAAGAAGTCCCCACGGTTAACTTCATAGAGGTAGACGAACTGGATAAAACCGACCGAGGAGTCGGCGGTTTCGGTTCTAGCGGCGTATTGTAATGTCCGCTCACCCGTGGGAGGCCCCTATATATCATTCCATGCTCAAACATTCTCGCTGCGCTGCGAAACTGCGCGTGGAACGATATATAGGGCCCTCCCACGGGTGAGCTGCGTTTGCATGCTTGCAACTACCGTGTATCTTCGCTGGTAACCGTTAGCATTAATCAATTGGTAAGCCGGTGCGACAAGGGGATTTCTCCTTTGTCGCACCGGCTTACTAGTTGGATTTCAATTTGTTTTCAAGCAAGAAGCCTCCCGTCCGGGGCTCACCCAAATCGTTCCACGCGCAGTTTCGCAGCGAACGTAGCGAAGCGAGAATGTTTGAGCATGGAATGATATGGGTGAGTCCCGGACGGGCGGGATTAGTGCGCCCTGCGAAGCGAGAATGTTTGAGCATGGAATGATATATGGGCGGCTCCCGCCGAGCAGCGGCCGTTAAGACGCTAGCGGATATGCGCGGGTTTTCCGCCCCAGTAGAAGCGGCAGAAGGCTCGTTTGCGCTTTTGGGGTTTGCCTACGAGCTCCATGGTTGCGATGGCTATATCTTCGGCTGCGTGGGGGCGGCGTAGTACTTCGCCGTTGATGAGTAGGGCTTTGAGTGATTCGGGATGATCGTGCAGATGGCGCAGGGTTACGATGAGTTCTCGTGCGGTGGTGACATGCATGCTGGCGCCCATTCCGGTGAGCATGGTGGTGTTGGCCTTTTCTTGACCATATGATTTGCCCAGCAGGATCATCGGCAGATGCGCGCATAGGCATTCGGTGACGGTGAGTCCGCCCGATTTGAGGATTGCCAGGTCGCAGCCGTGCATGAGGGCTGCCATATCGTCCACGTAGTCCAGAACCGTGACGTTTTCGAGCTTCATGGCGTCGAAGAGCGTCTTGAGGCGGGTGGCGTATTCCTCATCCTTGCCCGGCAAAAAGACAAAGTGCATGTCCTCGAAGCTGCG
>CABUQY010000089.1 GCA_902493915.1 uncultured Collinsella sp. | reverse complement strand
TTGACGATTACCCGCCGGCGGGCGAGATCGTCACCACCGATCGCATCAATCGCGTGGCTGGCGTGCTGATGAGCTATGTTGCCGGACGCGTGTACGGCATTGACATTCCGGCGGGGGAGTACGGTGCTGCCGTTGCCAATATGCAGCGACTTTACCGCGCGATTGAGCCGGCCGGCTCCGCAAAGACGCGCGCGATCTCGCTGGTTGAGGGCTTGGTGCACGATTACTCGCTGCTCGACGGCCTTGCCCATCGCGTGACGACGGAGCTGCCCGAGCGCACCGGTAACCTGGGCCATCTGACATGGAAGAATCCCTTTACCGACGAGGTCTCGAACGAGAGTTTCCCCGAGGTCTTTGATCGCGCGCTGGTCGATTACGAGTGCACGGTCGCACGTTTTATCGAGACTGGTGACATGGATGCCGTGACCAGTCACGTCAACTACAGCGGTCGCGTGCTCGAAGCCGATGAGGAGTTCGACCGCGAGGAATAGGGTCCGTGCGTGCCCCTTTGCCGAATCCTTACCGGCGGTTCTGGACAATTGGGGTACGATGAACTAACTGCATATCGGGCGAATACGAAGGGTCCCTGTCCATGAAATACACCAAGCTCGAGCGTAACTGGGTTATGTATGATGTGGGCAATTCGGCCCTTGTGCTGCTCAATACCTCGGTGGTGCCCATTTACTTTAACGCCATCAATACCGGCGCTTCCTCGGCCGACCTGGTGGTCGCCTGGGGCAATGCGCAGACGATCGCCTCGCTGGTCATCGCCATGCTCATGCCCATTCTGGGCGCGCTTGCCGACTACGCCGGCAACAAGATCAAGTTCTTCTTGGGCTTCTTCCTCACGGGCCTGGTGCTTTGCCTGGCGCAGGCTATCCCAATGTCCGCCATGGCATTTTTGACCGTGTACGTGCTGTGCACCATCGGCCTTAACTCTTCTATGACGTTCTACGACGCCATGCTGCCCGACATTACCACCGACGAGCGCATGGACGCCGTGTCCAGCTCGGGCTATGCCTGGGGCTATATCGGTTCCACCGTGCCGTTCGTCATCTGCCTGGCGCTCATCATGGGTGGCCCCGCTCTTGGCATCCCCACCATGCTGGCAACGCGTCTGTCGTTTATCATCACTGGTGCCTGGTGGCTCATCTTTACCCTGCCGCTCATTCGCACCTATAAGCAAAAGTACGGTCGCGAGCGCGGTCCCGAGGACACCATCGGCCACATCGTGGGCGGTGTGTTCTCCGAGGTCGGACACACCATGCGCGAGATTGCCCACAATAAGACCGTGCTGGTCTACATGATCGCGTTCTTCTTCTATATCGACGGTGTGCACACGGTCATTTCCATGGCCACCAGTTACGGATCGGCCTTGGGCATCGATTCGACGCAGCTGGTGCTGGCGCTGCTCGTTACGCAGTTCGTGGCCTTTCCGTCCGCCATCATCTACGGCAAGCTCGCCGGACGCGTGGGCACGCTCAACATGATCCTGGTGGCGGTCGCCGCCTACATGGGGATTGTGCTGTTCGCCGCGTTCTTCCTAAAGACCGCCTTTGAATTCTGGGTGCTTGCCATTATGGTCGGCCTGTTCCAGGGCGGTGTGCAGGCGCTCAGCCGTAGCTACTTTGGCCGCATTATCCCCAAGGAAAAGTCCAACGAGTACTACGGCTTCTTTGACATCTTTGGTCGTTATGCAAGCGTTATGGGCACCTTCCTGGTGTCGGTCGTCACCTCGCTGACCGGCAACCCGTCGCTGGGCGTCCTTTCCATTGGCGTGCTGCTGGTCGTTGGCTTTATGCTACTGGTCCGCCTGTCCCGCATGACTCGGGCGGCAGAGCATGCCGCATAGGAGCGAGCGGCTATTGTGCCTGTCCACGGTACTCTTTTGGGGTTATCCGAAATAAACATTGCGACTTGCGAGCAATGATTTGCCCAAGTGGGTATGATGGAATCAGCTAGGTCGCGGGGCGTCGCCTGTGTTTGGCGGCGTCCCGTTTTTGTGTTGCAGGGAGGGTAAGGCATGAACGCCACGGTCGTGATTCCAACGTATTGGGCGGGCGATGACGCTTGCGCAAACGCCCCTGGCACCTATGACCATTCGACGCGACTCAACGCCGACAATCCCGAACTCGACCGCTGCCTGGCCTCGCTTGAGCAGGTGTGCGACATCCCGCGCATCATCCTTTTGGTGGTCTGTCCCGTTTCTGCCACAGCCGATGTGTCGCTGCGCGTGCACGAGATTGTCGACGCGCATCCCACGCTCAAGGTCACCGTTGTCACCAACACCCAGGCCTCGCGCATCGCAGACCGGGTTGCTCAGATCGCGCCCAAGGGTTCGGGCGAGTGCGTGAGCCTGCGAGGCTACGGTGCCATCCGCAACATGGGGCTAGCCTGTGCCGCTGTGCTGGGGCATGACGCGGTTATCTTTTTGGATGACGATGAGACTGTCATCGACGCCGACTTTATGAAGCGCGCGACCTATGCGTTGGGGCAGCAGACGCGTCAGGGCTTGCCGATCTTGGTCAAGAGCGGCTATTTCTACGATCGCGACGGCTCGCCGCTGGCTCCCACGGACAAGGCGGGCATCTGCCATCGTTGGTGGACCAAGCGCATCGAGTTCAACCGTTGGATGAAAAAGGCGCTCTCGGGCACCCGCATCTCGCGCTCCAACTACGTGTGCGGCGGCCTGATGGCCCTGCACGCCCGCGCCTTTACGCGTGTGGCCTTTGACCCGTTTATCACCCGCGGCGAGGACTTGGATTACCTCTTTAACATGCGTATGTTTGGCTACGACGTGTGGTTTGATAACGAGTGGACCGTGCGCCATCTGCCTCCGGAGTCCGAAAAGCGCTCACCGCGCTTTATGCAGGATGTATACCGTTGGTACTACGAACGGGCCAAGTTGACGTTCGCCGCGCATCAAAAGGAGCTCATCCCCGTTACGGCGGCATCGCTCATGCCCTACCCGGGCTCGTGGATTTCGCGCGAGCTCGACGACCGCGTGCGCAAGACCGCTATGGTCCGCAGCGTGTTTACCCGCGAGCATGAGGGCTACCTGCGCATTTGGCGCCATGGTATCGGCGAGGCAAAGGCCTATGCGCGCCAAAACGCTGCAAGCTACCTGCGTTTCCAGAGCTTTTGGCCCAAGATCATGGACGGGCTTTGGCGTGACGCACAACTGATCAGTATCCTGGAGGGGGCCGAATGATCGACCGCCGCGCCCAGCGCGATAGTTCAATATCAATCTTTCGCATCATTGCCGTTGCATGCGCCATTTGCGTGCTGGTGTACTTTATTTTTGCCTTGGTGACCGGTATCGAGCCGATCGCCACGGTGATTGCCTGCGCGCTGCTGTGCATCTTTCTGTGCATCTTTATCTTTTTGACGCTCAATCCCGATTCGGTGCGCTCCCAGTACACCGAGGAGACGCTCTCGGTGGCCTCGGCCATGCTCGAGGACATTAAGGGCGGTCTGACGCAGGAGTCGGCGCGTTTGGTGTGCCGGCGCATTTTGCCCGAGACGCGCGCCATGACGGTGGCCATCACCGACGAGGACAACGTGCTTGCCTGCGCGGGCGAGTTTGAGGAAAAACTGCTGCCCGATACTCCCATCCACACGCTTGCCACACGCTACGTTATCGAACATGGCATCGTGCAGTCGTTCAACCGTATGGTGGATGTCGTGGGCTCGGACGGCTCGCACAACCAAGTTCCCGCCGGCATTATCGCCCCCATCAAGGTGGGCGATCGTACCGTCGGCACGCTCAAGTTCTACTACAAGACCCCGCGCGCCGTCGACCGTACCCAGTATGCGCTTGCCTCGGGCTTTGCCGAGATCTTGTCCACGCAGCTCGCCATCCACGAGCTCGAGGTGCAAAAGGAACTCACGGCGCGCGCCGAGGTGCGTGCGCTGCAGGCGCAGATTAACCCGCACTTCCTGTTCAACACGCTGAACACCATTGCATCGTTTACGCGCACCGACCCGCTGCGGGCCCGCGAACTGCTTCGTGAGTTCTCATCGTTCTATCGTGCTACACTCGACAACTCGGGATCGCTTATTCCGGTCTCGCGCGAGGTCGCACAGACCAAGCGCTACCTTACCTTTGAGAAGGCCCGCTTTGGCGAGGACCGCGTGCTTGCGACGTTCGATGTGTCCGAGGACGTGGAAGATACGCTGGTGCCGGCGTTCGTGATCCAGCCGATTGTCGAGAACGCCGTACGTCATGGTATGGGCGATGACGACGCCCTGAGGATCGACGTGACCGTTCACCAAGACGGCGAGGATGCAATCTTGATTGCCGTGGCCGATAATGGCGTGGGCATGGATGAGGGTACCGCCGCCAGACTGTTTGACGAGCGCTCTGCCCGTCCCGACGCCAGCTCTCCCCAGGGTGGCGGCGCCGGTGTGGCCATGCACAATATTTCGGAGCGCATCCATCGCTTTTATGGGCCGCACTCCTATACGCGTGTCGAATCGGCGCCGGGCAAGGGCACCAAAGTGCTCCTTCATCTTGATTTGTCAGAGAGCATCTTTGACATTCAAGAGTAAAATAAAAGGCTACGGGCTCAACGTCATGCGACGGATGCCCGGCGTAGTTAGTTGACGAAAGGTTTTATCCCTATGCTGCGTGCGATGATTGTGGATGATGAGGCGCCGGCTCGCTCGGAGCTTCGCTTCCTGCTCGAGCAAACGGGCAAGATCGGCACGATCACGGAGGCGTCGAGCGTCCGCTCCGCCATCGAGATGCTTATGGAAAGTCGCGTGGATGTCGTGTTTCTCGATATCTCGATGCCCGGTGCCTCGGGCCTGCAACTTGCCGAGGCGCTGCATAAGCTCAAAAATCCGCCGGCGATCGTGTTTGTGACTGCGTATAGCGACCATGCGGTCGAGGCATTCGACGTGGATGCCGTCGATTATCTGATGAAGCCGGTCGAGGAAGCTCGCTTGGATCGCGCGATCGAGAAGGTCATGCAACGCGCCAAGCCGGTTACGGACAGCAAGGTGACCATCGAGCGTATCCCGGTGGAAAAGGGCGGCCGCAAGGTGCTCATTCCCGTGGACGACATTCGCTTTATCATGGCCAAGGACGATTACTCCTGCATCTATACCGTCGATGATCGCTTTTTGTCGACGACCTCGCTGGCGCAGTTTGAGGCCAAGCTCTGCGATTTTGGCTTCTTCCGTGTTCACCGCCGCTATATCGTCAACTTGGCGTGCGTCACGGACGTTGAGACGGTGCCCTCGGGCGCCATCCAGCTGGGCATTACGGGCGTCGACGAACGCGTGCCGGTTTCGCGCCGCCGCGTCGTGCCGCTCAAGAAGGCCCTGAGCCTCTAGCACACTGGCCCCGCAGCCCTGTAGACCCATCGTCTGCGGAGCCGTGGGGCCTTTTTGTATGTATCTGCCGAATCGTTTTATGCGGAAGGGATCCCATGAACAGTGCAAGCGCCAAGCGTATCGACATCATCTCGGACACCCACGGCTATTTATCGCCTGCGCTCCTGGACGAGCTTGAGGGCGCAGACCTGATTATCCACGCCGGCGACCTTACGTCAGAGATGGACTACGAGCACCTATGCACCATCGCCCCCGTGCGGGCCGTACTGGGCAACAACGATTACTACCGCGACTACGGCCCCGATGTAGACCGTCTTGCGCTCTTTACTTACGAAGGCCTCAAATTCGCCGTAGCCCACTACCGCGAAGACCTTCCGCTGGGATCCGTGGACGTAGCCATCAACGGCCACACCCACGTAACCAAAGAAGCCCAAGTGGGCCGTTGCTTAGTCCTCAACCCGGGCAGCGCCAGCTACCCCCGAGGCACCCGAGGCCCCACCATGGCCAGAATGCTAGTAAAAGACGGCAAGATTATAAGCACCAAGTTTATTGACCTAGACTAACCGCAACAAAAACGGGGGATGCAGATGCGTTCCCCGTTTCCATTTGAGCCAATGGTCGAGCTTCAACAAAAACCTTAGACAACCCCGCCGCGGAGAACGGGGCCGCCGAGCCGCGAAGCGGCGAGCAACAACAACGGCTCGAACAATGTGACGGCAGGGAGGGTCTCCGGGGCCGAGGGCGGGGGGTTAAGTTTGTCGCGACTTCCGCACGCAAAGGAAAGCACTTAATGTGCTTTCCGTCTTGCGCAGGACTGTAGAGCAGCAAACTTAA
>CABUQY010000088.1 GCA_902493915.1 uncultured Collinsella sp. | reverse complement strand
TTTTGGTGCAAGGGGAGTAGTCAGCACCGCAGGTTGAGCCAACGTCAGCGAGCGACGTCCAAGGCGAACAAGTTGGCATGAAAAAGGCAGGGCATTGACCTTCTGGTCATGTCCTGCCTTTTGAATGACAAATTGTCGCCTTGGGCGGCGCGCAGCGTCGAGCCGTTACGGCGTTTGGTAAAACGCCGTAACTTAGTAGTTGGCTTCGTAGCCGTTGCCGTCGCCGGTGGGCTCTTCGTAGTAGTCCGAATCGCTTGAATCGCTTGAGTCATCGGAATCGTCAGAGCTGACCGATGAGGTTGCGGTACCGTTTGCGTAATCGTCAGACGTGTTGTTGTTCAGGTCGCCAATCGTAGAGCTGGAACCATCGGAAAGACCCATGGTGTTGGGACCCTTGGGATCCTTGCCGGCATCGACGCGCTCCATCATTTCCTTGAGCTCGTCCTCGTAGACAAAGACGTAGCTCACACCGTCGATCATGGTGCTGTCGTCGGCGTACGAGGGCAGGTTGGCCGAGTAGATACCGTCGACATCCATACCGCGCATGGCGTTGACCGTAGCCACGATATCCTGAACGCTCATATCGGTTACGAGCATATCGGACAGCGAATTAACCAGGCCAAAGATCTTCGTGGCATCGAAGTTATTGAGAATCTGGTTGGCAAGGGCGCCAAGCACCTGGCGCTGGTGGCGCATGCGCGTGTAATCGCCGTCGGCATAGGTGTAGCGGCAGCGGGCATAGGTAAGGGCGGTGGCACCGTCCATATGCTGCTGGCCAGCGGTAATCTTAATATCCAGGTGCTCGGGGTCGTCAACATCATCGGTTGCGTTAATGTCGATACCGCCAACCGAATCAATCAGCGCCTGCATACCGTCGAAGCTGACCTCGGCATAGTGGGAAATCTGAACACCGCACAGCTCGTTGACCGCCTCGACCATGGCCTCGGCGCCGCCAACGGTATGGCAGGCGTTGATCTTCATGGTCTCGCCCTTGTACTCGACCTTGGTGTCGCGCGGAACGGAAATGAGCGTCGCCTGCTTTTGCGTGGGGTCGATGCGTGCCAGGATAATCGAGTCGGCACGATACGTATCCTCGCCCGGACGGCCGTCGGTGCCAAGAAGCAGCACGTAGAACGGATCCTTTGCCTCATCGGTGTCAACCAGAACCCGACGCAGATTGTCGGTAATGACATTAGAATCGCCGAGCTTGCCCATAATGGTGGCAAACCACAGGCCGGCAGCGGTAGTGGCACTCAGCAGCACGCCAAGCACGACAATGAGCGCGACGTGACGAATCGTGTGGCTACGACGACGTTGACGAGCGCGCTCGGAATAGCGAGCCACGTTATCGCGACTGTAGATCTTGGCCTGCGCACCAGTTGAGGGTCTTCGGGCGGTGGTATCCGCGAGGGGCTTTTTATTAAACATAGGCAACCTGTATTAGTAGATGACGGGATCGGGGACGGTAGCATGCTCGACATGCGCGCCGAGCGCCTGCAGCTTTTCGACAAACTGCTCGTAGCCGCGCTTGATGTGATGGATAGCCGAAACCTCGGTCGTCCCGTCGGCGATCAAGCCCGCTACGACGAGGGCCGCTCCGCCACGCAGATCGGGCGAGGTAACCTGTGCACCCGAGAAACCCTTGACGCCATGAATCATGGCATGATGGCTCTCGATACGAATGTCGGCACCCATGCGCACCAGCTCAGAGGCAAACATAAAGCGATTCTCGAAGATGTTCTCGGTAATAACGGAACTGCCGTCGGCGAGAGCGGAGAGCACCATAATCTGCGCCTGCATGTCCGTCGGGAAGCCGGGGAACGGAAGCGTCTGGATGTCGACCGGCTTGATACGCTCGGCACGGTTCACATGGACGCCATCCTCGACGCGCTCGCAGTCGATACCCATGAGCTCCATCTTCTTGAGCACCATGCCCAAGTGAATGGGGCAAAAGCCCGTGACATCGACACCGCGATCGTCGGCCATCAACGCACCGGCAACGATAAAGGTACCGGCCTCGATGCGGTCGCCCACTACGCGATGGGTAACAGGATGCAGCTCTTCCACGCCCTCGATGGTCACGACAGGCGTACCCGCGCCGACAATCTTGGCGCCCATCTCGTTGAGCATGTTGGCGAGATCGACGATCTCGGGCTCGCGGGCGGCATTGTCGATAACCGTGGTGCCCTGCGCGCGCACGGATGCCATGATGAGGTTCTCGGTCGCACCGACGCTGGCGAACTCGAGCGTGACGGTGGTACCGCGCAGACCTTGGGGCGCATTAGCGTTGATGTAGCCGTGGGCGGTATCGAACTCTACGCCCAGGGCCTCGAGACCAAGAATGTGCATATCGATCTTGCGAGCACCCAGGTTGCAGCCGCCCGGCATGGCGATCTTGGCGCGATGGAAGCGGCCCAGCAGGGGTCCCATCACGGCTGTGGAAGCACGCATCTTGGCGACGAGCTCGTAGGGGGCCTCCCAAGAATCGACCTGAGAGGTATCAATCTCGAGCGTGTGCTCGTCGAGAACATCGATCGTAGCGCCCATGCCCTTGAGCACCTTGCCCATCACGTGAACATCGGAAATATCGGGCACGTTCTGCAGCGTCGTCTTGCCCGGCGCCAGAAGCGTTGCCGCCATGAGTTTGAGTGCGGAGTTCTTGGCACCCGAGACGGGCACGGAGCCTCCGATGGCGTGGCCACCCTCAACGCGGATAATATCCAAGGTCTACCCTTTCAAAAAGCATGCCCGGGGTGGCTGGGCCATCCCGGGCATGATGTGTTCGCAAATGGTCGAACGCTAAATCGTTTGACTATTGGGCAAGCTTGAGCTTACACCATGCGATTTCATTATAGAGGTAGGCGCGGCGTGCATCATCCTCCGACAAATTACCCAGCTTCTCTTCAAAACCTTGAATATCAGCTTTAAGCTTGTCGGCATCGACGGTCGCCAAATCGCAAGCGCGCTCGGCGAGAACGGTCACGACATCGTCCGCAACCTGGGCATAGCCGCCGGCCACGGCAAACGTGTGGTCGACAGTGCCCATGGCCTTATCGGAAACGCGAACGTAACCGCGGTCGATCGTGCAGATCTCGCTGGAGTGAGCAGGCAGAACGCCAAACTCGCCATCCGTGGACGGAATCGACACAAACGCAGCGTCGCCCTCATAGGCGCAGCTCACGGGGCACACGATGCGGATACGCATAACCTACTTCTCCCCCATCTTGCGGGCGCGCTCGCGCACGTCCTCAATCGTGGAAGCATAGCGGAAAGCCTGCTCGGGCAGGTCATCGGCCTTGCCGTCGACAATCTCGGCGAAAGAGCGGACGGTATCCTCGACGCGGACGTAGACACCGGGGTTGCCGGTGAACTTCTCGGCGACGTGGAAGGACTGCGAGAGGAACTGCTGGATCTTACGGGCACGGTTGACCGTAAGGCGCTGCTCCTCGGACAGCTCGTCCATACCCAGAATGGCGATGATGTCCTGAAGGTCGGAGTACTCCTGCAGGAGCTCCTGGACCTTGACGGCGACACGGTAGTGTTCCTCGCCGACGATCGAGGGATCGAGAGCGTCGGAGGAAGACGCGAGCGGGTCGATAGCCGGGAACAGGCCGAGCGACGAAATGCTACGCGAAAGAACCGTGGTGGCGTCGAGGTGCGTAAACGTCGTGGCAGGCGCCGGGTCGGTCAGGTCGTCTGCGGGGACGTAGACAGCCTGGACGGAGGTAATGGAGCCCGTCTTGGTCGAGGTAATGCGCTCCTGGAGGTCGCCCATCTCGGTTGCCAGCGTGGGCTGGTAACCAACGGCGGACGGCATACGGCCCAGCAGTGCGGAAACCTCGGAACCTGCCTGGGAGAAGCGGAAGATGTTGTCGATGAACAGCAGAACGTCCTGGCCGCGATCGCGGAAGTACTCAGCGGTGGTAAGGCCGGCCAGACCGATGCGCAGACGCGCTCCGGGCGGCTCGTTCATCTGACCATAGACCAAGCAGGTCTTGTCGATAACGCCAGACTCGCTCATCTCGAGGAACAGGTCGGTGCCCTCGCGGGTACGCTCGCCGACGCCGGTGAACACCGAGGTGCCGCCGTGCTCCTGGGCGAGGTTGTTGATGAGCTCCTGAATCAGAACGGTCTTGCCGACGCCGGCGCCGCCGAACAGACCTGTCTTGCCGCCGCGGATGTAGGGCTCGAGCAGGTCGACGGCCTTGATGCCGGTCTCGAAGATCTCGGTTTTGGTGGTGAGCTCGTCGAAACGGGGCGCTGCATGGTGGATGGGGTAGAACTCCTCCACCTCGGGCATGGGCTTGCCGTCGACGGGCTTGCCCATGACGTTCCAAATGCGGCCGAGCGTCTTGGGGCCGACCGGCATCTTCATGGGCTCACCGGTATCGGTGGCGATGAGGCCGCGCTGCAGGCCGTCGGTCGAGGACATGGCGACCGTGCGGACGACGCCGCCCGGAAGCTGGCTCTCGACCTCGAGGATCGTGCTCAGATGACCGATCGGGGTCTCGGCCTCGACCGTGAGCGCGTTGTAGATCGGGGGCACCGCGCCGTCAAACTTGACGTCGACGACAGGGCCGATGATTCGCACGATGCGACCATCACCGGCAGTCGTCTTCTTGGTGGCTTCCTCGACCGCAAGCTTTACGGTGTTATTAGCCATTACTGTTCCTCCAATGCTGAGGCTCCGCCGACGATCTCGTTAATCTCGGTCGTGATCGAAGCCTGGCGCACGCGACTATACGTGCGGGTAAGGGTCGAGATGATCGCGGTGGCGTTTTCCGTCGCGGAGTGCATGGCCTTGCGGCGTGCACCCTGCTCGGCAGCCGCCGAATCGATCAGGGCCTGGTAGATGACCGTCAGGATATAAGACGGCACAAGCTTGCCGAGAACATGCTCGGGAGAGGGCACGAACTCGAACGTGGACGAGATGCGCTTAGGGGCGTCGGTCTCGTTCTTACGCGGACCGTGGGCCATAGCGATCATCTCGGGGTCGAGCGGCAACAGATGCTCGACGCGAAGCTCCTGATCCACGCGGTTCTTGGCGTGGTGGTAGACAAGCTCGACACGGTCAAGCTCACCGGCACGATACGCATCGCAGATATGAGAGGAGATCATGCGGGCCTGATTGAAATCGGGCTCAGAGGAGTTGCCCTCAAAGTGCATGACAACGTTTGCGCGGTCACGGAAATACGTGGCCGGCTTACGCCCGCACGCGATGATCTCGCACTCGATGCCGTCGTTCGCCCAAGAAGCGGCGAGCTTTTCGGCCGTGCGCTCCACCGTCGTATTGAAACCGCCGGCAAGGCCGCGGTCCGAGGCAATAACGACAATCAGGCCATGCTTGACGCTCTCATGCTTCTGCAGCATGGGATCGGTGCCCGAACAGGAGGCGTCGCCGGCGACCGTCAACATGACGTCGGTCAGCGCCTCCTTATAGGGCTCGGCCTGCTTGGAGCGATCGAGAGCACGACGGATCTTGGCCGTAGAGACCATCTCCATCGTACGCGTGATCTGCTTGGTCGTGGTAACCGAGGAGATTCGCTTCTTAATGTCGCGAAGGTTGGCCATGGGGCTTAGTTCTCCTCTGATCCAGAAACATCCGAATGGTGCTTGGCCATGAACTGCTGCTTGAAGTCGCCGATGACGCGCAAGAGCTCAGCCTTGGTGTCATCATCGATCTTCTTGGCGCGAACCTTGTCGAGCAGCGAACCAAAGCCATTGTCCATGTACTCGATGAGCTCGGCACGGAAAGGCAGCACGTCGGCGATCTCCAGGTCATCCAGGAAGCCCTCGTTGCCAGCGAACAGCGTAACGATCTGCTCGCCAACCTCAAACGGCTTGTAACGCGGCTGCTTAAGGAGCTCAGTCATGCGAGCGCCGTGGGTAAGCTGCTTTTGCGTGGCCTCGTCGAGGTCGGAGCCGAACTGCGTGAAGCCGGCGAGCTCCTGGTACGAAGCAAGGTCCAGACGGAGGTTGCCGGCGACCTGCTTCATGGCCTTGGTCTGCGCGTCGCCACCGACGCGGGACACGGAAATGCCCACGTCGACTGCCGGGCGCTGGCCCTGGAAGAAGAGCTCGGACTGCAGGTAGATCTGACCATCGGTAATGGAAATGACGTTGGTCGGAATGTAGGCCGAGACGTCGCCGTCCTGGGTCTCGATGATCGGAAGAGCCGTCATGGAGCCATAACCGTTCTTCTTGGACATCTTGACGGCACGCTCGAGCAGACGAGAGTGCAGGTAGAAGATGTCGCCAGGATAGGCCTCGCGTCCGGGCGGACGATGCAGCGTCAGCGACATCTGACGGTAGGCCAC
>CABUQY010000087.1 GCA_902493915.1 uncultured Collinsella sp. | reverse complement strand
GCCGGCACGCAGGGCGGCAAGCGCCGCATTCACAACATCGAGCTTTTCCATTGCCGCCTTCTATCCTCTAAAGACATCGGTGAGCATAGCGAGTGCCTCGAGCACGCCGCCGCCGACCGACGTCGCCTTGTCCGAAATATAGTTGATATAGCTGGCGTCGCCGCGCGGATCGACATCGGCGCATTTAAAGCCCTCGGTGACCTGGACGCCATTCGCCAAAAGCCCGCGCAGACAGCCATCGATCTGCGTGCACATGGGCGTATCGCCCGCGTAGCCAATCACGTCTCCGGCGCTCACGATGTCGCCGATCGCGCGGTCGGACCAAAACACGCCGGCGGCGGGACTGTGGATAACGCGCTCTCTGCCATAGCCAGCGATAATGCCCGGCACGCCCGTGTTGGGCTGGGGTGAGCCCTGGGTAATCACGCGGCCCAAAAAATGCCCGCGCATGGTTTCGACCACGGCGTCGCAGTCAACCGGCGCGGTAAAGCCCGGCCCCACGGCGATGACGGCAGGAGCCATGTCGCGCGTGGTACCCAGATTGCGCTTGGCCAGAATCGCGTCTACCACAGCCGCGGGCTTAAACTCGCCGGCCATCTGTGCCTGGGGGTCCACCACCACGGCGACATCCCCCGCCTCGGTAATCTCAAGCGCCTCGGCCGGCGTCCGTGCCAAGCGAGCGCGAACGCCTTCGACCTCGACCTCGCCCAAGCGAATGGCCTCGCAAAAACTGATTGTGCGACGGATGCACGTGGGGACCGCGATATCGGCCATGACAACCGACGCGCCGGCGCGCACCAAGCGAGCGGCGACGCCCGTGGCGATATCGCCGGCGCCGCGAACATAAACGAGCATTCCCGGGGCACCTCCCTGTGCTACGGTTTGAGCAGAGCAAAAGCGGTTCGACCGCTACTCTGATGATTATTTATTATCACAGTATTATACGGCGGTGAACAGATGGAAACGACGAGCGGAAACCTTGCCTCCGCGCTCAAGATCGAGCCGGGCATTACCGCAATTATCGGCAGCGGCGGCAAGTCGACCTTGCTGAAGGCGCTGGGTCTCGAGCTCATGCGCGCTGGCGGCAGGGTGCTTCTCTGTACCACCACGCACATGTTTCCCGTCGCCGGCGTGCCGTGGGACGGGTCGAGCCGTCGTCTGGACGCCGCACCCTGGAAACCGGGCGCTCTGCATGTTCCCGGCTGCACCTGCGAGGCATGCGCAGGCATGAGCCGCGGAAGTATCTGCCAGGCGGGTGTTTTGGACCCGGAGACAGGCAAGCTCTCCGCCCCCGCCGAGCCGCCCAACGAGCTGGCGCAGCGCTTTGACTACGTCCTGGCCGAGGCGGACGGCAGCAAGCGGCTCCCGCTCAAGGCGCACGCCCCGTGGGAGCCGGTAATTCCCTCTGGCACGGCCAACATCGTCTGGATCGTCGGCGCCTCGGGATTCGGCAAGCCCGTCGCCGAGGTTGTCCACCGCCCCGAGCTCTTCTGCGAGCGCTGCGGCTGCGAGCCCACCGATACCGCCACGCCCGAGCGCGTCGCCCAGGTGCTCAATGCCGAGATGCAGGCGCTGAAACTCAATACCGCACGCGTCATGCTCAACCAAGTCGACACGCTCAGCGACCCCACGATGGCCGACCGCTTCGAGGCAGCCCTCGGCCGCCCCGTCGTCGCCACCAGCCTCAAATAGCCGGCGCTGCCCCAGAAGACCTATAAGTTGCGGTGGAATAGTTCCTGAAACGGCCTATTTGGCGGCTAAACAGGAACTATTCCACCGCAACTGCGGAGGGGAATCCGGCGATCTTCCTGTTAGCGGGGCACGTAGCGGCCGGGTTGGGCTCCGGTGGGCTCGCCATCGCGTGCCGCCAGCACGCCGTTCACAAACACGGCCTTGGCGCGGCCATGTGCCTCAAAACCCTCGAGCGGCGTGTAGTCCACAGCCTGATGCTGCGTCGCCGCGCTAATGGTCCAGCGCGCCTTGGGATCCCACACGCACACGTCGGCATCGGCGCCCTCGGCAAGACAGCCCTTGCGCGGATACATGCCAAAGACGCGCGCCGGGTTCTCGCTCATCAAGCGGCACAGATCCTCGGGTCCCAGCTGGCCCTCAAAGCTCGTGGCAATCGCGACGGGACGATGCTCCACGCCGGGCCCGCCGTTGGGAATCGCGCGGAAATCATCGCGTCCGCGGTCCTTTTGCCCGTGCAGGTTAAAGCTGCAATGATCGGTCGCAATAGTATCGATCTCGCCGGCCACAAGCGCCTCGCGCAGCGCGGCACGGTCGCCGGCATGGCGCAGTGGCGGGCTCATCACATACTTGGCACCCGCAAAGCCGTCCTCGCCCTGCTCCAAGTAGCAAGTATCGTCGAGCATCAGATACTGAGGGCAGGTCTCGACATAGATGTTCTTCTGCCCGCGCGCTTTGGCAGCGCGAATGGCCTCGAGCCCCAGCTTGGTCGAAAGGTGCACCACATTGACTGGAGCGTCCCCGGCTAAGTGCGCCAGATACAGCAGACGACTCACGGCCTCACCCTCGCACACGTCCGGACGGCTGAGCGCATGCCCCTCGGGCCCATGAATCCCCTGCTCGTACACGCGCTTCTGCAGTTCATTCACCAGCGTACCGTTCTCGCAATGCACGCAGAGCATGCCGCCCACGCGCTTGAGTTCCTCCAGCACCTCGAGCGTCTCGGCGTCGTCCAGGCGCAGGTGGTCATAGGCAAAGTAGGTCTTAAACGACGACACGCCCGCCTCGCGCATGGCCGAAAGATCGGCGCGGTTGCGTTCATTCCACTCGGCGAGTGCCATATGAAACGCGTAGTTGGCCGTGCAGGTTCCGTCGGCGCGGCGATGCCACTCGGCCAAGGCATCGGGCATGGTCACGCCGCGATCGGCCGTCGCGTAGTCCACGATGGTCGTCGTACCGCCGCAGGCAGCCGCACGCGTACCGGTCTCAAAGCTATCGGCCGTCCAATCCATGCCAGTCCAGCACTGCATGTGCGTGTGGCCGTCGATAAAGCCGGGGAACACCCAACAGTCGGTGGCGTCCTGGACGGTATCGCCCTCGCAAGGCTCGATTGCCGCGGCGATCCGCACAATCTTATCGCCCTCCATGGCAAGATCGGCGCGGCGAAGCCCCTGGGGCGTCACGAGCGCGCCGTTTTTGATGATGATCATAATTGCTCCTTATTGATTGATGCAGTTGGCCACGCGATCAAAATACGAGCAGGCGGCGATATGCTCCGTTATGCGTTGCTGTCCCTTGGCGGTATCGACGTCCCACAGCTCGTAGGCACGCGCCTCGACCAGCACCACGTCGGTACGGTCCTTGAGGATCGAACCGCCGCCGTCCTTGCCCTCAAGACACATAAGTGCATCGAACAGTTCCGCCGGAAAGAGCACCGGGCTCGAAGGCTCACCGTTGCACGCAAGACGCACCGGATGTTTGCGGCCACACTCGTCAAACGCACGAACCATAGCCTCAAAAGAACCCGAACTCACGAGCGGCTGGTCGCCCGGCAAAAAGAGGCAACCTTTCCAGTTGCGTTCGACTCCCCACGAAAGGCCCGCACGGACGCTTTCGCTGCGCAGCTCGCCATCGTGCAGCACGCACGGGCAATGCTTGTCCTCGCAAATCTGGGCGACCTCGGGCCAACGCGTCGAAACCACGACGTCAAAGCCCCGGGGAACCGAATCGATGGTCCGGGCAATCAGCGGCTCGCCATAGATATCGGCAAGCATCTTGTTAGAGCCAAACCGCTTGCCCTCGCCCGAAGCCATAATGACGCATCCAAGTTTCATGGTGATACCTCCCCTGAAACCATCGTACCCATAACTCGCGCCGCGGGCATCTACATCGAAAGCGCTTATCCCGCACGCCCGCGATGCAAAAAGGGGCACCCCGCCGGTTGGCAGAGCGCCCCCTTTACATGGCTTACCTCAACCCGGCTTTAGGCCTGGAGCCAACGGGCGGTGTTGCGCTCGTCGAGGGCCTTGAGGGTAGCGGCGGGATCGGCAACCTTCTGCAGGAACATCATGGCTGCGATGGCGTACGGCTTGTAGCTGGCCTCCTTGTACATGCCCACGCGGTGCATGTCGAAGACGTCGGCGTTAACCTCGCCGTGCTCGCAGGAGACACCGGAGATGTCGGCGGGCAGCGGGTGCATAAAGATGGTGTCCTGGCCGTTGGCAGTCTTCTTCATGAGCTCGGTCGTGGAGCACCAGTCCTGATGGGTGGCGTTCTGGGCGAGCAGCTCCTTCTCGAGCGCGGCGATGCCGGCGTCGTCGCCCTCGGCGTACAGGTTGGTGCGCTTCTCCATGGCGGCAAACGGAGCCCAGCTCTTGGGGATCACGATGTCGGCGCCCTCGAAGGCCTCGGCCATAGTGTTGACCTGCTTAAAGGTGGTGCCGGACTCGGCGGCATAACCCTTGGCGCGCTCGACGACCTCAGGCATGAGGTCGTAGCCCTCGGGGTGGGCCAGGGTGACGTCCATGCCAAAGCGGGGCAGCAGGCTGATCAGCGACTGCGGGCAGGACAGCGGCTTGCCGTAAGAGGGCGAATAAGCCCAGGTGACGGCAACCTTCTTGCCCTTGAGGTTCTCGAGGCCGCCAAACTCGTTGATGAGGTAGAGCATGTCGGCAGAGGACTGCGTGGGGTGATCGGAGTCGGACTGCAGGGAGATGAGCGTGGGACGGTGATCCAGAACGCCGTCCTCGTAAGCCTGCTGGACAGACTCGGAGACCTCGGCCATGTAGGCGTCGCCCTTGCCGATGTACATGTCATCGCGGATGCCGATGACGTCGGCCATGAAGGAGATCATGGTAGCGGTCTCGCGGACGGTCTCGCCGTGAGCGATCTGGGACTTCTTCTCGTCCAGGTCCTGCAGCTCAAGGCCGAGCAGGTTGGCGGCCTTAGAGAAGGAGAAGCGCGTACGGGTGGAGTTGTCACGGAACAGGGAGACGGCCAGGCCCGAGTCGAAGATCTTGGACGAAACGTTGTTCTCGCGCAGCTCGCGCAGGGCGTCGGCGACGATGTAGAGCGCCTTGAGCTCATCGGTGGTCTTGTCCCAGGTGTGCAGGAAGTCGCTGCCGTACATACCCTTAAAATCGAGGCCGTTCAGCTGCTCGACGAGCTCGGTAAACTTGACGTCCATGTAAATGTCCTTTCTAAAGGTGAAACGATCGCAATGAGTAGACGTGCTCCGGCATGCGCGTGTGGCTAGAACATGCAGAGCACTATGACGAGGACCCGCCACCGTTGAGGAAGCATGGGAGATAACGACCGCGGGCCCCGAGTCAACAGGGGATGCCGGGGACACGAGCGGCCCCCGGCTCAACAAAATCGAGGAATGGGACTAATCGATCTTGTTGTTGGTCAGACCGGCGCGGAACACGGTGGCGTCGCCATCGGCCTGGCTCGGATCGTAGAGGTTCAGGGCAGCCACGTACATGGCGGCAGCGGTGACCAGGTCGTCCTTGTAGGTGACCTCGTTGGGAGCGTGAGCCTGAGACTCGGCACCCGGGCCAAAGCCCACGCAGGGGATGCCATAGCGGCCCTGGATGGAAACACAGTTCGTGGAGAAGGTCCACTTGTCGCACAGTGGACGACCAGTGCGCTTGTCCATGCTGGGCTCGCAGCCGATGCGCTCGTCACCGAACATGGCCTTGTGGGCGTCGACGAGGGCCTTGACGTGCGGAGCGGTCTCCTTGTTGATCCACGTGGGGAAGTAAGCCTCGGTCTCGTAGACCTCGCCGGTCCAGGACGGACGGTCGTACATGTACATGGAGACCTTCACGTCGTCGCCGTACTTCTTGGCGGCCGGCAGGTTGCGGATCTCGTCCAGGCAGGACTCCCAGGTCTCACCGGCGGTCATGCGACGGTCGATGGAGATGGCGCAGGAATCAGCCACGGCGCAACGGCTGGGGCTGGTGTAGAAGATCTGGCTGACGGTGCAGGTGCCGCGGCCCAGGAAGCGGGCGTCCTCGAAGTGCTCGGGGTTGTACTTGGGGTCGAGCATCTTGACGAGACCCTTGATGTCGGTCGACTCGTCGCAGCCGTTGTTGTTGAGGGCGCGGACGTCGGCGATGATGTCGGCCATCTTGTAAATGGCGTTATCGCCGCGGTCGGGAGCGGAGCCGTGGCAGGAGGTGCCGTGAACGTCGACGCGAATCTCCATGCGGCCGCGGTGACCGCGGTAGATGCCGCCGTCGGTGGGCTCGGTGGAAATGACGAACTCGGGCTTAATGCCGTCCTTGTTGTAGATGTACTGCCAGCACATGCCGTCGCAGTCCTCTTCCTGGACGGTGCCGACGACCATGATCTTATAGCCCTCAGGGATGAGACCCATGTCCTTCATCATCTTGGCAGCGTAGGTGGCGGAGGCCATGCCACCCTCCTGGTCGGAGCCACCGCGGCCATAGATGACCTGATCATCCTCGTAGCCCTGGTAGGGGTCATGGGTCCAGTTGT
>CABUQY010000086.1 GCA_902493915.1 uncultured Collinsella sp. | reverse complement strand
TGCCGATGCCCGCGCCCACCTGGCCGAACTTGAGCAGCGCATTGCCGATCAGGCCGAGGAGCTCGAGACGCGCCAGGATATCGCTGGCCGCTACGACCAGATCGTCGCCGACCAGCGTCAGGCGATTGCCACGGCCCAAAAGACTGCAGCGGCCGCCGAGATTGACCGTGATGCCCACGCCGCCAAAGCGACAGAGCTCAAGGGTCAGCTCGAACAAATGAAGACAGAGGATGACGCGACTGAGCTCCGCCTGAAGGCCGCGCTCGACGCCGTGGAGGCCCGCGAGGCGAGCTCACGCGAGACTGGCAACCGCCTCGTTCGACGTCTTGAGGATTCCAAGCGCATCCGCGACAAGGTGAAGGCAGAGCGAGACGCCGGCATCGCCGCCGCACAACAAACCGTCGACGCCACGCGCGCCCAGCTCGAGACGCTGCGTCATGAGTACGCCGAGCTGCAACGCAATCCCTCGGCAAATCCCGCCAACTATACGGTGCGCACCAGCGAACTCTCGATGCAGATCTCCGACACGGCAGATGCCCTGCGTAAAGCCGAAGAAGATGTCCCGCGCATCACCGCCGATCTTGAGCACTCGCTTGCCGCAGCCGAGCAGGCCGTCGAACAGGCGCAAGCCCCCATCGCCGACGCTAAGCGAGCCCATCAGGCCGTGACGGCAGAGGCCGATGCCGCGCGCGACGAGCTGCAGACCGCAAAAACCGCCGCTGCAACGCGCCAGCGCGAACTGCGCGAGAAGATCACTGCCGAGGACAAGGCACGCCGCGACCAGGAGCAGACCATCGCCAACGCCCAAGCAGATGCCGCACATGCGCAGTCGATCATCGAACAGGCGACCGAGGTGCACGACCACCCAGAGATCACTGAGTCGCTTGCAGGGTCCTTGGCCCGAGACAAAGCCGAACACGCCGAGACCGAGCGAGAAGCCGCCCAGCTCGAGGCCACCGAGGACGCGGTGCGCGAGCGTACCCGCGACTCACGCATCAAATTCACCGGCGCCATCGTCTGCATCGTCGCCGCAATCCTGGTGATCATCCTAGTCTGGCTGTTCGCAAGCAAGTAAACCAGCCGCCAAGCAAGTAGCCATTGGGGACGTTCTTAAACGACTAGTCAAACCAAGGCAGCGCTGATGTTTTGGCAACGACAGCGAGCGGGCCGCATTTGAGACAAGGTGACGTGAAACGAAAGGGCGCTGACCTTTCGGTCGCGCCCTTGAAGTTGAACGTCAGATTGTCCAAATGCGGCCCGCGCAGCGTCGGCCGGTTACGGCGTTTGGAAAACGCCGTAACCTACAAAATGAGCATGGCGTCGCCAAAGCTGAAGAAGCGGTAGCGCTCCTCGATGGCGGCGGCGTAGGCATCCATGATCTGGTCGCGGGTGGCAAGCGCGCTCACGAGCATCATGAGCGTGGAGCGCGGCACGTGGAAGTTTGTGATCAGCGCGTCGACCACGTGATAGGTCGATCCGGGCATGAGGTAGAGCTGCGTCGTGGCGTTCTCGCACACCACGATGTCACCGCGGCCAAGTGTATCGGCCCCGTCCTCGCGGCCCTCAAAATAGCGCGCCGTCACGGCCGGATCGGACACCGGTGCCTCAGCGTCAAAGGCGCTCTCGAGCGAGCGCACTGCGGTGGTACCGACAGCAATCACGCGATGCCCCTCGGCCTTGGCCTTGTGCACGGCATCGACAACCTCCTGCGACACGTGGTAGCGCTCGGTGTGCATGACGTGCTGCGTGGGGTCGTCCTCCTCCACCAGACGGAAGGTATCAATACCCACCTCGAGCTCGACGGCGGCAAACTTCGCGCCCTTGGCCTCGATAGCGGCCATGAGCTCGGGAGTAAAGTGCAGACCCGCCGTAGGAGCGGCAGCCGAGTGCTCCTCCTTCATGGCGTAGACGGTCTGGTACTTCTCGGGATCGCCCTCGTAATCGGTAATGTAGGGCGGCAGCGGCACGTGACCGGCAGCATGAATGGCCTCGTCGAGCGTGCGCGGCTCGCCGGCGGCATTGCAGCCGGCCGGCTCAAAGCGCACCAGACGGCCTCCGCGGCTATCGGTGACAAAGTCGATGACCTCGGCCGTCAGCACCACGGGAGCCCCCTCGGGCGCATGGGCGCCACCGGCGCGATACTCAATCTGAGCACCGGGCTTCAGGCGCTTGCCCGGCTTGACCAGGCACTCCCAAACGTGGCCCAGCGGGTCAACATCCTCACGGCGCTTGAGCAGCAGCGTCTCGACCACGCCACCCGAGCCGGCTTTGCGACCGATCAGGCGGGCCGGCATCACACGCGTCTTGTTGATGACGAGCACATCGCCCGGCTCGATATAGTCGATGATGTCGCGGAAGATGCGGTGCTCAACGGTACCGCCGTGCTCCAGCGGCTTCCCCGCCTGGGAGCCTTTGCGATCCACCACCAGCAGGCGGCAGGAGTCGCGCGGCTCGGCAGGAGCCTGGGCAATCAGTTCCTCGGGAAGGTTGTAGTCAAAATCATCGGTACGCATAGACACGTCGGATTCTCCTTATATAGCTAAAGTCCGCCCTACATCCTAGCAGGCTGACGTCCCAAATGAACTACTTTTTGGCAGCCTTGCGCTCGTCGCGAATGCGAGCGCGGTCCATGGCCGCCTCGACGGCAGAAAAGCGGCAGCCGCAGTAGTTCTGTCGATACATGCCCAGTTCGCGCGAACGGCGCGTAGCCTCGGGATAATACGGGCGAAAATCGCGGATCACCGGGGTAAGCCCACGTGCCGCCGCCAGGCGCTCGAGTACGTCATTGCAGGTGTCGAACAGCTGGTACGGCGAGACGGCGAGCGTCGTACCCACATATTCAAACCCGCGCTCCTGGGCAACGCGGCATGCCTCGGCCAAGCGCAAGGCATAGCACACGCGACAGCGACGGGGACGATCGGCACCCAACGGGGCCACGCCGGTCTCCCAGCGTTCGCGGTCCTCCCCGGCCTCGATGAGCTCGATGTCGCCGTCGGCACACCACCGGCGCAGCTCGTCCAAACGACGCTGCCATTCATCGCGCGGCTGAATATTGGGATTGGTCCAGCAAATCGTGGGCTCAAACCCCTCCTCGCGCAGCAGGCGAACCGGCTCAAGCGAGCATGGCGCGCAACAAGCATGCAGCAACAACGGCTTCATCGACATCTCCTCCCCCGCAATGATTTTTTAATCCCCGTCCCAGAAAAATCATCCCAAAAAGACTACCTTGCGAAAAAGCGCACGCCAAAGGACGTGTCCTCGCAGGCGGCAATGCGGCGGTCGCGCAGGATCGTCCGCACGTAATACCAGTCGCCCGTGCATCCCGAAAGGTGCAAACCAGCCGCCAGGTAGCACAGCAGCGGATACCCAGAAAACGCAAATCCCAGGGCAAACGCCGCCGTCACAACAACCGTCGGCGCCAGGCAAACCGCCATATACCGCCGGCGCGAATACACAATCCCCTCGGCGCAGGCATAGATCATGCACGTCTCACGGTTCGCTCCAAAAGTCACGTGCGCACTCGCGGGCGCCAGCAGCTTAAAAAACACACCGTGCACCAGCTCGTGCACGGCAAACGACGCCATTGAGACCGCAGCCAAGCCGACTATCCAGCCCAAGACCGCCGTCCAGCCGCCCGCGTCAGCCGCATCCAAGTCTGCAGGCCCGCCCAGCAGCATAAACACCGGCACCAGGCACACGGCAAACACGCCGACTACGACCATCCCCCACACAAAGCAGGCGTGCAGAAAATCCTCGTCCTCAAACGCATGTATGTTGGAAATCTCATTCATAGCATCTTAGGATAGCGCCCCTGCCACGTACCCGTCCGCATGTGCGATAATGTCGAACGATATGCACGAATTGACCACCGCGCCGCCGAACCCCGTGCCCGGCTGCGCTCTTACAATATGCGAAGGAGTCCCATGGCATCCAAATACTCCATGAACGACCGTCCCAGCTGGCCTCGCCGCGCCATCGTTACCGCCGGCGAGCCCTACGGCAACAAGGGCCTTCACTTTGGCCACGTTGGCGGCGTCTTTGTCCCGGCCGACTTCTTCGCCCGCTTCCTGCGCGACCGCCTGGGCCGCGAAAACGTCATCTTCACCTCGGGCACCGACTGCTACGGCTCGCCCATCATGGAGAGCTACCGCAAGCTCAAGGAGAACGAAGGCTACGATAAGTCCATCGGCGAGTATGTCGAGTCCAATCACTCCCGCCAGGCCACGACCCTCAACAACTACAACATCAGCTGCGACATCTACGGCGGCTCGGGCCTTGAGCCGGCGGCCCAGATCCACAACGAGGTGACTGCCGAGATTATCGAGCGCCTGCACGAGCAGGGCACCATCTCCAAGCGCTCCACGCTGCAGTTCTACGATGCCAAGGCCGGCACGTTCCTCAACGGCCGCCAGGTCATCGGCCGCTGCCCCATCCAGGGCTGCAAGTCCGAGAAGGCTTATGCCGACGAGTGCGATCTGGGCCACCAGTTTGAGCCCGAGGAGCTCATCGCGCCCAAAAGCCAGCTCACCGGCGAGGTGCCCGAGTTGCGTCCGGTCGACAATCTCTACTTTGACCTGCCGGCCTACCTCGACTTCATGAAAACCTACACCGCCAAGCTCGCCCAGAACCCGCAGGTTCGCTCCGTGGTCTCCAAGACCATGGAGGAGTGGCTGCTGCCGGCACAGCTCTACATCCAGAACAAGTTCCGCGAGGCCTTCGACGCCGTCGAGGACCAGCTTCCCGAGCACACCGTGCTGGAGCCCGAGGGCAACAAGAGCAGCTTTACCGTCACCTTCCCCAGCTGGAAGGAGCGCGACGACGCCCACGCGGTGCTCGCCAACGGCGGCGTGCGCTTCCGCAGCGGCAAGGCGCTCGTGCCCTTCCGCATCACCGGCAACATCGACTGGGGCGTTCCGGTGCCCGAGGTCGATGGCGTCTCCGACGTCACCTGCTGGTGCTGGCCCGAGAGCCTGTGGGCGCCCATCAGCTATACGCGTACCGTGCTCGCGCGCGATGCCAAGGCAGCCGGCGTGACCGAGGGCGTCGCCGCCCAGGATGCCGCCCTCATGGGCGAGCCCGCTGCCGACTCCACGCAGGTCCCCGCGCCCACCTACCAGCACAGCTCGCTCGACTGGCGCGACTGGTGGTGCTCGGACGACGCGCAGATCTACCAGTTTATCGGTCAGGACAACATCTACTTCTACTGCATCGCGCAGACCGCCATGTGGGAGGCCCTGGGCTGGGACCTCACGCAGAGCACCGTCAGCGCCTGCTACCACCTGCTCTACATGGGCAAAAAGGCCAGCTCGTCCTCGCAGACGCCTCCCCCGCCGGCAGACGACCTGCTCAACCACTACACCTGCGAGCAGATGCGCGCGCACTGGCTGTCGCTCGGCCTGTCCGAAAAGCCGGTGAGCTTTAGCCCCAAGGCATACGACACCCGCGTGACCGGCAAGGACAAGGACGGCAACGAGGTGCGCGCCTGCGACGACAAGCGCGTCATCGATCCGGCCCTTAAGGAGAGCGCCCTTTTGACCGGCGTGTTCAACCGTCTGGCCCGCAGCTGCTTCTACGGCGTCGCCGTCAAGGAAGGCGACGAGAGCCCCTATCGCAACGGCTGCATCCCCGCCGGTGCGGCCTCTGCCGCCGTGGTCGAAGCCGCCGAGCAGGCAGCCCTCGCCTTTGAGCAGGCCATGTACAAGTTCGAGACGCACCGCGCGCTCGCCGTGTGCGACGACTACCTGCGCGCCGCCAACAAGCGCTGGAGCGACGCCTCCAAGGCCGCCAACAAACTCGAGGGCGAGCCGGCCAATGCCGCGATGACGCAGGCCCTTGTCGACGCCTTTACCGAGCTGCGCGTGGCGACCGTCCTGATGCACGGTATTGTGCCGGCCGGCTGCGAGCTCATCTGCGAGTACTTCGACGTCGACCCGGTCGCTTTCTTTAGCTGGGATAACATCTTCGCCTCCACGGATGAGTTTGTGGAGAGCTTGGGCGAGAAGCCCGGCGAGCACCGCGTGAAGCCGCTGCCCCCGCGCTTCGACTTCTTTAGCAAGCACGAGAGCCAGTACTAAAGCACGCCAGCAGCGGCGTGCCCGGAAAGTAGTCAATTTGGGATGGGAAGGAAAGACGGATGTCCAAGCCGCGTCGTCGTAAGCAAAAAAAGCAGGTCAAGGCCGAGCTCAAGCTTAGGCAGTTTGCTGCTACCGAGCTTTCCGACCAGCTTGCCGCCCTTCCCTGCGCTGCCGACCTGCCACGCTTTATGGTCGACACGGTCGCCGGCG
The DNA here is from genome assembly GCA_902493915.1 of uncultured Collinsella sp. Classification (GTDB taxonomy): domain Bacteria; phylum Actinomycetota; class Coriobacteriia; order Coriobacteriales; family Coriobacteriaceae; genus Collinsella. The sequence goes on along the minus strand of CABUQY010000086.1, from coordinate 200 downwards.
CCTATGCGCCCTCCGATGCCGAGCTCATGATCGAGGGCTTCGGCGCCGCGGCCACACGCCCGGTCACGCTGCGCGCCAACACGCTCAGGGCGACCGCCGAGGACATCGCTGCGGCGCTCGATGCCGCCGGCATCGCCCACAACCCCGTCGCCTGGTACCCAGACGCCTTTATCCTGCCCGAGGCCCAGGTTTCCGATCTG
>CABUQY010000085.1 GCA_902493915.1 uncultured Collinsella sp. | reverse complement strand
GTTGGAGACGTGGGCCTCGACGGATATGGCGTCAGAGCCGAGGGGCTCGCCGGTCGAGGCGTCGGACAGGACGAGGCGCAGCGCCTCGAGGGGGAGCCCCCTGCCGGTCGTGCCGGCGGTCTCGCCGCCGGCGACGGCGCCCATCCAGCCGATATTGGAGACGTGGGCGGAATAAGACAGCGAGACGGCAGTGGCCCCATCGGACTGCGCGGCCTCCGCCTGGCCCCCGTCGGCCTGGGCGGTTTCGGCCTGGGCGGCCTCGTCCTGGGCGCCGGACTCCCCGCCGGCGGGCTGCGCCTCGCCGGGGAGCGGCTGCGTGTCCCCCGCCGCGGCGGGGGCGGCGTAGGCCGCGGGCCCGCACAGGGCCAGGGCGGCAGCGACCGCGAGGACGGCGGCGGCCCCGGAAACTCGTTTCATGGAGCGTTTCATGGAAAATCCCCCTAATCTAGCAACGGTTTAGAGTCTACTAGATTGGGGGGACGGGGGCCAAGCCCGCACAGTTAGCGTCGGCGTGACGTCCTTCGTCTACAGCACGGTTAAATGCATCGAACAAATGGGCTGCTTCCTCGGGACGCGAGGAAGCATCTAAAACAGTGTTGAGAATGTCTCCCGCATCACGTCCGTGTGTCTCCGTCGCAGGAACCGACGTGGTCTCGCCATCAAGAATGCAAATATTGTCACGAGGCACTGAAGCCACGACAACCGGCGAATGCGTGGTCACGACAAACTGCACGTTGGGGAAGATGCGAACGAGGTCCTCCAGAATTCGTGCCTGTCAACGAGGGTGCAAATGAAGGTCGATCTCGTCAATCATTACCACGCCCGGCGTCTTGAGCACACGATCCCCTAGTGCGGGGTTCAACATCGCCATGCGATATGCGATGTCCGCAAAAAGGCTCGACGTGCCACGATATCCGTCGCTCATAGAGTGAATCCTATCGCGATGGTAACTACCATCGGCAGTGCTTATATGTAAACACCAGCTGGCCGAGTTCGGCATCAAAATCGACCATCGCGTCCACGGTAGAAGCAGCGGCATCAAAACATGAGGCCGGTGCCTTTTTAACCGCAGAGAACAGTGCGCTGTCACGCCTATTCTGCTACTCCCAAATGGATTGAGATTTAAACCATGCATTCATACGTGCATCGTTCGAAGATGCCTGTAGGGCACCTTCGAACCCACGCGTCCTGTTGGGCAACGATTGGTCTTTAGGTTCAGTCCGCGTCCACAATCGATCGGTCCCATAACGAGCAAGAATGGGAAGGACAACCGTCTCGCCACTGCCGACATTTTTATTGCAGCCGATCGCTGACATCCATTACAGGCGCATCGTCAGCAATAGTCGTGCAGCCCTTGGCAGTATTAGGCGAACGCAACTAAAACCGTTGCAAATGCAATTAGGTATAATTCTTCCAAATCGCCTAGAGAAAGTGTTTGAATGCTGACCGTAATCGTGCCTACTTACAATGCCGAGCCGTATCTTTCTCAGGCTATAGGCAGCCTATTAAACGAAAACAAAATCGAACTGGAAATCCTCGCCATCAACGACGGATCCACCGACAACTCGCTCGCCATTATGCAAGATTTCGCTGCGCGCGACTCACGCGTTCGAGTGATCGATAAGGCAAACCAGGGTTACGGCGCAACCTGCAATCTGGGCATTCGCGAGGCAATGGGCGACTGGATTGCCATCCTCGAGCCCGATGACTGGATCGAGCCCGGAATGTACTCCGACATGTTTGCCTTTGCCAAGCGCGAATTTGGCGGTCCGAACAAGCTCGATATTATTGAGACCCCGTATTGGATCATTCGCAACCCCGATACCCCCCAAGAGGTCAAACTACATTGCGCATATCGTGGTCGCATCAAACCGTCTCGGCAACCGTTCACCATTCACGACGCTCCACACCTGCTGGCCCATCATCCGTCCATTTGGTCGGCAATCTATCGTCGCGACTTCCTAATGCAAAACAATATCTGGTTTAAGGAAATCCCCGGTGCGGGCTGGGCCGACAATCCATTCCTTGTCGAAACGCTCTGTCAGGCAAAGGCGATCGCTTACTGGCCCAAGCCGTATTACTGCTACCGCGAGGAAACACCCGAAAAGGCAGCTGCTCTGGCAAAGCGTGACCCCTTGATGCCGTTTAATCGCTGGAACGACATGGTCGATATTCTTGAGCGGCTCAACGTCACCGACCCCGCCGTTTGGACACCCCAAATCACACGTGGCTTCACCTATATGGGCATCATGATTGAGCACACCGGAATTGATGGCCACCCCGAAATCGAGCGGGCGATCCACAGGATGTTCGAACGCATGCCGCAAGAGCTGGTATTTGCCAATCCTCGCGTTACCCCCGCGGCCAAAAAACTCTATGCCGAGTATATGGGCATCGCCGACCCTAAAATCAGCTACTGCGCATACGCCAAGGACCTCGTGGGCGAGGGCCTGTATAACGTATGGAACAAGGGGCCCAAGCAAACTCTAAAAATGATCACATCGCACTTTGGTTCATACAACGCACGCGCTGGAAAATAGTCTGATGGGCAGCAAAGCAAGCAGAAATACCTCCATCGAAGCGCTGCGCTTGGTCGCGGTCGCCGGGATTGCCATATTCCACACGTTTCAATGGACCTTCCAAGCCGTCTGCACCGGCCTACCGGAATATGCGCCGCTCGCTGTCTTCCCTTACTCCGGCGCGCTCGGCTTTATCAACCTGCTGGGCTGCTGGGCCAACGAGGTCTTTTTTATGATCTCGGGATACTTCCTTATTCCCTCGGCGGGACACGCCCTCCAAAACGGGTCATCCGCGCGGGGCCTCACGCTCAAATCGCTTGAGCGCCTCAAGAAGATTGTCTTGCCCACGCTCTTTTATTGCGCAGCTTGCCTGCTTGTCTCGATGTACGTCTATCCCCTGCCCGAAATCTCACTACATGAGATTGGCTGGCTTACGCTGGGCATCGAGTTTATCTGGGTCTACGCGGCATCTGTATTGCTCGTCCCAGTGATTGTGCTGATACGTCAGCAGATCGGCAGCAAAAGGGCCCCGATTGTCGTAGCGCTCCTCGTGTTCGCAACATTTGGAATCAACTGCTACATCGCGGCGACGGCAAACGAAGCGGCCGGTATCGTTTTGTGGCGAAAGCTCATGAGCGCCGTTACCTACCTAGTCGCGTATATTGCGGCTGGAGAAATGCGCTTTGTCCTCGAATGCCTCGGCAACGCATCCGGCGCTCAAAAATCCAAAATCGTACTCATCGGACTCGTTGCCGTCACCATCGCGCTCGAGCTTCTGCTATCGGCAAGTAGCCAGTACGACGCGCTCTGGAAGTTCTCTTAAAAGTCAACTTCCGTCATATCCTTCATCTTGGCCGCCGCATCCGTTGCCACCGCAGCGTTCCATCAGCCGCGCCACGAAGTCCCAGCTGCAGACAAGACAATCATGTCTCTCGCCGCAGGAACGCTCGCTTTCTACACCGTACAGTCGTTTACCTGCAACGTCTGGCGACCCATCTTTGACAAAGCAATCTACACCATGACGACAGGCATCCAAACGGGAGAGCCCCGTCCAGCCGCCGCCATTTTGCTCGGAATCCTCATGAGCCTTTGCCTCGCGCTTGCCCTGCTCCTCGTGGATATCGTACGCAGGGCCGTGGTCGACGCCATCAAGGCTCGCATGAACAGCTAAGCAGCCTTCCGACTCCGCAGACCACGAAGCGCGCTAACACCCGAAGCAAATAGAGTCGCAAAGACAATCGCCCAGTTCTTGCAGCCAAATACCGGAATATGAACGATTGCATGGTCATGCATAACAACGAAATAACCAAGAACAACAACCAGAGGCAGCACCATGAGCAGCGACTGGATCAACACCTTTCGACGACGACCGCCTTGCGCTCCGCCCCGTATCGAGCAAACGAGAACGGCAATCCAAATCGCCAATACGGCAGCAAATGAAACAAGGCAAACGACGTTTGAGATCAGCGCATAACCAGCAGTTGAGCAAATGGCGAACAACTGCGGGCTCATGCAATAAAACTCCTTCAAAATCTGAGGCCAGTCAGCTTGGGGCAACAGTGACGAAGTCCCATGCGCAGACCAAAGACCCATCTCGCCCAGAACGTTCGAAAAGACCTCGTCCCAGCCCAGCACAAATGCCGCAACAACCCATTTCATCGCCCATGTAAACACAAACGAAAGCCCAAACCCAAAGAGTGCCTGCAGCATCGTGACGACACAGCGCCTGGGGCGCTCACCCTCGGGGAGCGCAGTGAAAGCAAAAAAGCAATGCAGGGCGACAACCGCGGCAGGAATCGTTAAAAAGTAAAGAAACGAAAACATGGCTCCCGTCGCTATCGACCAAAGGATAAGTCGGCTTGTGAAAACCCGTGCGTTCGGGGCCGAGTCCAAACGAAGACTCATGCAAGACATCATGATGAGTGCCACAAAGAACGAGATGCACAGCAGCAGATCGCCGATAACATTGAAAAATAGATTGGTCGAGAACAACAGGATTGCAAGGAAACCCAACGTTAACGGCTTTGAAAATCGCTTCCGCAAGGCAACGTAAGCGCAAGCGGAGCCGGCAATCGCCAAAGCGGCCGCAGGCACCACGACAACGTCGATACCGCCAATAAACAGGCAGACATTCGTAAGTAGCTGCCATCCATGCCAATACCAGTAGTACTGCTGATGCGTAATCCCGCCGGCTTTCGTAACGTCTTCAATCTCGGCAACAGCCATCGTCTTAAACGGAGAACCCTGGTCCTTTTGCTGCGCGACTTCAATGATAAAGCGATTGTTATCAAAGCAAACAGGACCAGCTGCAACACGGTGGTCGTAGACATACATGTCAGACAACAGAGCCGAGGACTCCGAACCCTGCGCATGCGACTCGATAACGGGCCTCGGTAGGCAATTCGCTGCGATATTGCTCAGGACAAAGACAAGTTGAAATGCCACGAACAGCAGCAAGGATTTGGCGGGCAGGGTGTCGGCAAAGGAGGCTAAACGAGTTTTATTCACAGGGCATCCAAACAGAAAGATCGCGTCCACAGGAATCGGCACCTATGTAATACCACAATGCGCGCATGCAACCTCGCTACGCCCACACGTCAACCAGGCTTGTAGCAAACGTTCTTGGTGATTAGCGGAACATTACCCGCGGGCGCCCGCCTACGCTTACAATAGTCGTGTCCCATGGGACACGTTGTTTATTCCGCAGGGCCGATACGCTGCCCACGCGAAAGGATATTCTCGTTCATGACTTCAACCCTTCCCGCTCCCATCGATAAGCTCGCCATCGTCGTCGTTACGTACAAGCGCCAGGAACTCCTGTCCAACTTGTTCGACTCCATGACCGAGCTCACGGCAACGCCCTGGCGCATCGTGATTGTCGATAACGAGAATTCGCGCGAGACCGAGGCCATGTGCACCGCATTCAACGAGCGCCTGGCCAACCTGTGGGGCATCGACACCGAGCAGCCCGACGCGCAGGGCGGCACCGACCGTGTCATCTACGCCCCGCAGCTCGAAAACGGCGGCGGTGCGGGCGGCTTCTCCGCCGGCACTAAATGCGCCTACGACCTGGGCGCTCAGTGGTTCTGGGTGATGGACGACGACGTGCTCGTCATCCCCGAAGGCATCGAGCGTCTTGCCAAGTGGACCGACCGCTACGATGTCATCCAGGGTTCGCGCCTGGACTTTGACGGCGGCGCCTTCTTTTGGCAATACCAACTCATCCTTTCGCTCGGCATTCCCAACCCAGTCGCCAAGTGGGACTTGGGTCCAGAGGGTTATCGCGCCATGAACCAGCTGTGCTTTGAGGGCGGCATGTTCTCGCGCCGCGTGGTCGACAAGATCGGCCTGCCCGATGCGCGATTCTTCATCTACGGCGACGATGCCTGCTATGGCTACGTGGCCAGCCAGCACTTCCCCGCCGCCGTTGTTGCCGACGTGGTGCTCAAGCGCGCCCGCGCCGTCTCTAACTGGGACATCGCCGGCAAACGGCAGCTCAACTCCACGAGCGACACCAACCGCTACTACATCATGCGCAACCGAGGCTTCCTCGCTCGCTATATGCAGATCTACGGTGACTACCACCCCATGCTGTTCCGCCTGGGCAATGCCGCGACCTTCTGCAAGGAATTCATTCGCCTGGCTGCGGTCGATAAGTGCTTTAAGACCGGTATTCCGGCGCTGCGCCGTGGCATGAAAGACGCCCGCAAGATCATCAAGGATCCCAACTGGAAGCCCATGCCGCCCATGAAGGACACCGAGTAACGGAAGCCGGAAACACCTCAGCGCTTAAAGCCGCTGGTACACCGTAGCCACATGCTGTCCATCAAACCCAAACCCCCAGCGCATGCGACCAACGCCGGGTCGCGGCACACGGATTTCGTCGATGCCGTCGCGCTCTATGTCGAGCAGCGCCTGCACGGCCAGCAATTCCAGGCCCAGCGCATCCACACCGGGGTCATACATCATGTTGATCGTTATCAGCGGACGTTCATCGAGCATACCGATCGTATCGGCTATGTCGAACACGGCGCCCGTAGGAAAAACCTGGATGTCCCAGCGACCCGCGCCACACTTTCGCCTCGAGGCAGGATTGGCATAGCCCGGCAAGCCAAAGCAGAGCCCCTGCAAGAGCAGATGATATGGCAGCGGCGCATCTGGGTCGGTCGCACCGATTCCCGCATCTCCCAGGATGCGGCTTAGCGCCC
>CABUQY010000084.1 GCA_902493915.1 uncultured Collinsella sp. | reverse complement strand
GTCAACGCTCGTCATAAAACCACCGGTTCCATAGACGGGAATGGAGCCTTCTTTGAGATGCTTGTAATCCTTACCACTGCAAACATCGACAACATCCAAGAACTTACGCTGTTCCCAAGGGTCAGTGAATCCCTTGAAGCGGATTTCTGGGGTATTTTGTTTCTCTGCCATGCTACTCACCACCCAACAGCTTGTGCAGCTCGGCAATGCCCGCCATGTCGTACTCACTGCCCGTAAGCTGCCCCAACATGTCTGCCAGCTGGCTTTCTGCATCATCTATCTGGTTGCACACGTCCGAGTAAGTTGTCGCGTATTTGGCGTTAAGCGCAGCTACCTTCGCGATGAAGTCGCTCACAACGGTTTCGGGAAGGGCCAGAAGCTCGGCCTGCAGCGGCTCTATCCACTTGGCGGCCAGCAGATCGTCGCACTGGTCGTCGGTCAGACCCTCGATGACCTCCTTGGTCGTCTCCTCAAGGGCCATTCTCGCTTCCTTGTTCTCCTTCTTGAGGCTTTTCTCCTCATCGAGCAGCGCCTGCGCACGAACCAGACCTTGCTCGAAATCGTTTTCAGGGTGCTTTCCGATAGCCTTCACAGCCTTCTTGAGCTCAGCCGCCACAAACGAACCTTCGTCGTTGACAGCAGCAGAGGATCCCTTGTCCTCCTCGTCGAAGCTTTCGAGAATCTCGTCTATCTCCTGCGATATCTCGCTTAGGCGGGAATCACGGGAAGTGATCTCCTTGACGTCTTCGGCAAGCAGGTGCTCTTGCACAAGCGCAAACGGCAGGATGCGGCCAGCCCAGCCGTCCTGCACCTCGACGTCTTTGCCGTTCTTCTTCTTGACCACCATATTCGGGTCCACCTTGCGCACAGCGCCTTTCCCCTCGGTCTGGATGACCTCCAGGTCGCCGGAGATTCCCACCCAGGCATCGTCGAGCGCCTGGTAGGCGTCGTAGCCGTCGATCAGGGCTGTGCTCGCCAGCGCGTCTTTCAAAAGCGCCGCGATGGCCTCTTCCTCCGCCACGGTATCGACTTCAGCGGCAGCGTCCACCAAACGGCTTCGCAGCGTGGCCGGTACATGGCTTGTCGCATCACGATAGCCGCCCAAGAAGGCGCGGACGTCGGCGTTTTCCTTCGCTACTTGCGCAATGTCGTCGGTCGCGGGCGCAAGACACGAACCATCGGCGTCGCGGTAGAGTTGCCCTTTGAGGCTCGGCCATACTTTCCAGTAGCGTTCGAGCGCGTCGACCTCGGCCTTCGGCACGCCGCCGAACATGGTGGCGTACACGTCCCAGCTTTCGGCGGCCGCGCTCGAGTCCACGTAGCGCGGGATGTTGAGGTTATAGTCGTTGGCACGAATCTCGTCGATGGGAACCAGGCGGCTGAACTTGTCGACGGTCGCGTTCGTTGTCACTGCGTCAACGATACGCTTGATGTCACTTGCCCTCAGCTTGTTGTTCTTGCCCTCTTTCACGAAGTGCTTGGAGGCGTCCACCACCAAGACGTCGCTCGTCTCGCGCTGCTTGCGCAGCACCATGACGATGGTGGGGATGCCCGTGCCGAAGAAGATATTGGCAGGAAGTCCGATGATTGCCTGAATATGGCGGTTCTCCACCAGGTTCTTGCGAATGGCGCCCTCCTCGCCGCCGCGGAACAGCACGCCGTGGGGCAGGACGATGCACATGATGCCGTCGGGGCGCAGGTGGTATAGGTCGTGCAGCAAAAAGGCATAGTCGGCTTTGGACTTCGGTGCCACGCCGAACTTGAAGCGCGGATCGAGCTCCTTGTCTTCCGAATCCCAGTTCTGGGAGTACGGCGGGTTCGACACCACGGCATCGACGAAGAGCGGATCGTAGGTCTCATCCTTGTTCTCGACGGTGTCGAACCAGGGCCAGTCGTCCTCGAGCGTGTCGCCATTGCGTGCCACGATGTTGTCGGGAAGAATTCCACGCATGACCAGATTCATACGCGTGAGGTTGTAGGTGTTTTCCTTGAGCTCCTGCGCATAATACTTGATGGAGTCCGGGTCGCCGTTGCGTCGTGCCACGGCCTTGCCGATATTGATAAGCAGCGAGCCCGAACCGCTCGTGGGGTCGTAGATGGTGATGTTCTCGCGTCCGGCCAGGTGCCACGAGACTATCTCGCTCATGAGCATGGACACCTCGTGCGGCGTGTAGAACTCTCCCGCTTTCTTGCCAGCGTTGGCGGCGAAGTTGCTGATAAGGTACTCGTAGATGAAGCCGAGCACATCGTAGTCCTGGCGACCGTCCATCGGGATATCCTTGATGAGGTAGATGAGGTCGCGAGCGGCCTTGGACTGGCTCCGTGCGTCAGTGCCGAGCTTGGAAAGACCGGTTCGCAGTGTGTCGAAGATGCCGTCGAAGACACGCTTGCGGGCAGGGTCAATGTTACGGCTAAAGGCATTGAGGGCGTCGCGAACGTTCGAAATCTCGAAGTCGCCGCCCTTGGCGACCCAGGTGGAGAAGAGGTTCTCGTAGGCGATGAAGTAGCCGCACTCGCCCTTGACGAACTCGACCGTTTCTTCGTCGTCTTCCACGAGGCTCGGCAAATCCTCCTCGGCGAAGTCGCGCGCCTTCAGGCGAGCGACTTCGGTCTCGGAGAGAAACTTGTAGAAGATGAATCCAAGAATGTAGTCCTTGTATTCGTTAGCCTCGATCTTGGATCGCATCTTGTTGGCGGACTCCCATATCTTGGAGGCCAGCTGCTGCTTGTTCATCTAGTTTCCCTCGCTTCGATAGACTTGGTTGAGTGTTTTTCCGTCGTCGCTTACCCATTCGGTCCAGCCGTTCTGGCTGCCGCCGAGCACGAACGCCGCCGCGGCGCTGGGTGTCGGGCACTCGAGATCTTCGGCGAGCTCTGCGATGCCGCTCGAATCACCGAAGATCTCCCTGCGCGCGGCCGCGACGCCCGCGTTTTTCAGCACGGGCCTCGAGAGGTTCACTTTCGAGCCAGCGAGCACGGTGAAGTGCCCGGTAGCCTTGTCGTAGCGCCCCGCCCCGCGTATACCGTTCTTCTTCGTGTGGAAGACCGCCGGCGCACCCGCCGGACCCTGGTCGACTCTGTCGAGGTCGTACCCCAGAGCTGCCATCCTGAAGAGGATCCTCTCGTGCAGGCGTTCGACGGCCTCTTCCTTGTACGGGTCGACGTAGGGCTTGGGCGTCGCCGAGTTGTCGGTCTCGTACGAGCCGTGGGTACGCACGTAGTCGATGGCCTTCGCCTCGAGAACGTCCAGTGCGTCCCTGCTGATGTTCTGATCGTCATCGAGGAACATGACGGCCTTGTTCCAGAACTCCTTCTTCGCCTTGTGTGCGTCGAGCCGGGCGATGCCCTGGGTTGTCTGCCCCGCGTAGACGCGGCTCACGTTACCGTGGTCCTCGTCGAGCAGGTAGTAGACGCCGCGCTGCGGGATGTTCGGCAGCGACTTCGCCTCGGCGAGGTCTTCCCTCGGAACGACGAGGGTCACAAGCGACTCGCCGTCGATGCGGCAGATGCGGATGCGGTCCGGCTGCGCGTCTATGAGCTGGACGGTGAGAGTCTTGACCCGGATCATGCTCATGCCCCCTTCTTCGCAAGCTCTTCAATCATGCAAGTGCGCACGAAAGCGGAGAAGCTCATGCCCCGCAGGGCCGCCTCCTCCTTGGCCGCGTCGCGTAGGGTGTCGGGGATGCGCAGGGTCACGGAGACCTGGTCGCCGTCCACCAGGAAGCTCCTGATCTCGGTCTCGTCGGGATTGCTCTTGATGAGCTCCTTGTAGCTGTCGGGCATCTGCGCTCCCATCGCTCGAAATGCAATACAAATGCGTTTGCAGAATTATAGCGTTGCATTGTTGGCGACTGTTGAGGCGAACGGGTGAACGGCAATGTGGTCAGGCGTGGAATCAAAGAGTCAGGCAGGGACAATCCTGCCAACAACGCTGTCGCGGTCTCGCGTGGCGGGTGCGTTCACCTACACCTCCGCAATCCCGCGCGCGGCACTCAGCAGCTCGTACTCCCTCTGGCTCCACTGGTACAGCTCGGCCGCGTTGACGGCATCGCGACACAGATCCAAAAACACCTCGGCTCCCTCGCAGAAACACTTGCGGGCAAAGTCACCCGAGCCGTCCGCGATGCACGTGCCGTCGGCAAACAGCTTCCAGCTGGACGGCTCACGAGAGGCATCTTCGAGCAGCTTGATCTGCAGCACGTGTGGGTCGCCAGTGGCGCAAAGCTCTTCCTTGAGCACCTGCACGGTAAAGCGCATCTGGTGGGAGAGACTACTCCTGACCATGGCCGAGGCGTAGCCATTTGGCTTATCCAGAAGATACATGTGATTCGGTTTGACGACCAGGTTGTGGAAGTTGCGCTCGCTGCGCACGGAGAGATTGTCCATACGGACTCCTTTCATCGATGTTGGCAGGGCCACCGTGCCTCTTAGCCGGTTGGCGTCGGGATCGCGGAGCCAACTCTCTACCCCGACTCTGGATAAAACCGCCCGCTCCTTGCGGGCACGATGGAGTCTATCAGCGCGCGCGGACAGAAATCAAGCACGCGTGCGAAATGACGTGCAAGCGACGCTCGATTGCGCGGCGAATATTCGACCTTTGTCCGAATAAGTGTCGAACTTAGCCGTGTAAAATTACGGAAAAGTGTCGTAATAGACATCTCATTAATTCAGAAAAGTGTTAAATAGACCATAATCCAACCACGGAAAAGTGTATCCTAGTGCTAAAACAGCACGTAATAAGGGGTATGCTTATGCTACAGAGAAAAGCGAAAGCACAGTTTGAATCTTGGCTTACCTCGTCGCCTAACAAGGCTCTTTTGATCAAGGGCGCTCGACAGGTAGGAAAGTCATATTTGGTTAACGTCTTTGCAAACGAATCGTTCGAAAATGTCGTGACGTTCGACCTTATCGCCGACGCGTCCGTGCGCGAGTCGTTTTTGGCGGCGAAAAGTGCGGACGACCTGCTTATGCGCATGTCTATCGCTGCGACGCAGCCGATGGTTGCGAACAAGACCGTTGTGGTTATCGACGAGGTGCAGCGATGCCCCAACGTAGTGACGTTTATCAAATACCTGGTCCAGCGCGGCGACTTTCGATACATCCTTACCGGATCGCTCCTTGGCGTGGAGCTCGAGGGCATCGATTCCCTGCCGGTGGGGTATGTCGAGCAGGTCCAGATGTACCCGCTCGACTTTGAGGAGTTTTGCTGGGCAAATGGCGTTGGTGCCAGCGTGTTTGACATGCTCAGGGGCTGTCTAAAGGATGAGGGGGAGCTCCCTGGCTACCTGTATGACCGCTTGCTCGATCTGTTCCATCAGTATGTTGTGGTGGGAGGCATGCCCGACGCGGTCAATTCCTTCTTGGCGACGCGCAATGTCGACGAGGTTCGAAACATCCACCGCGATCTTCACGCCCTGTATCGCGATGACATCGCAAAGTACGCTCCGCCCGAGCTACGCTTGGTTATTCGCGATATCTATGATTTGATTCCCAGTGAGGCCGGCTCCAAAAACAAGCGATTCAAACTGTCATCGATTAACGGTGTCAAACGTTTTTCGCAGGTGACAGATCATTTTCTCTGGTTATCGGAGGCAGGCGTTGCGCTTCCCGTGTATAACGTAACGGCGCCCGTGGCACCCCTTTTATTGGGTGAGCAACGAAATCTGTTTAAGCTGTTTTACTTGGACACCGGAATGCTCATGTCGTCGTATTCCAAAAGGGTCGCCCAAGGCGTTTTTGATGGGGAGGCGGAAGACGCCTTTGGCATGAACATGGGGGCGGCGTTTGAGGGCTTCGTTGCCCAAGAGCTCAAAGCTCATGGATTTAGATTGCGCTACTTTACATCCAAAAAGGTCGGTGAGCTCGATTTTGTGGAAGAGACGTTCGATGGGGAAGTGCTTGCCATCGAGGTCAAATCGGGCAAGAGCTTTAAGTCCCACGCGGCGCTCGATAACGCACTGGCAACGAAGGGCTACGGAATCGATCGCGCCCTGGTACTTGCGGAATGCAATCTTCACCGCGATGGTGACGTGCTGTATCTGCCCATCTTTATGGCAGGGCTTTTGGAGCCGTAACGTGCCGCCGGCTCTTCCGGCCCTCCCTTAACCCTCGCTACTCATCATCCCCGTCGTTGGGGTCGCCCTTGAGGGTGTTGATGTCCAGGTACTGGTTTTCGTCCTCTTTTTGCTGGGTCTCCGACTCCGCTTGGGTGGGGCCGCGGAACAGCTGGAATCCCTCAAACGCAATGACGCCGAGCAGGGCAATGATAATGGCGATAAAGGCAACCTTGACTGCCTGCGGAAATTCCGAGAAACGCAGCTCCTTTTCCTCGGCGTAATAATCGGCGAAGCGCTCTTCGCCCGTGCTTTTGGTATACGCCGGCGCGGACGCGGCCTCCGGGTCATATTCCGGCGCAGGCGTGGCGGCGTACGGATCGTTGAGATAATCGCTTGATGCGGTGCCATAACCCTCGGTCTCGATGCGACCATTGCCAGCATAGTCATCGGAATAATCGGAATATGCTGCACTGCTCTCATAGTCCGCGGCGCTCGTGTTGGTGGCAAAAAGCGGGTTAACTGGAACGTCGAGCGCCGGCATGCCGGTAGAGGTCTCATCCAGATCGGCTGTGGCCCAGGAATCGTAGGCAACCTGATGGGCAACGGGCTCGTCGAGCCTTGCGATCGGAGGCTTGCGTGCCGCAGGAACAGGCAACTGCTGGGCGCTGTACATAACGGTGCTGTCGGCCGATTTGCCCTGCGTCGCTGCAGCGAGAAATGCCGCGGTCTCGGACGGGTCGCTTGCGGGGCGGGGAGCGGGCGTGGGCGCCGAAGTGG
>CABUQY010000083.1 GCA_902493915.1 uncultured Collinsella sp. | reverse complement strand
CAGATACTCAACGAGCGGCTCCGAGACCGCCTTGGCGAGCTTTGAGCAGCCGTAAAGGATTACCAGGCGAAACTCGCTGCCCATCGGAAAGGTGTTAAGCGATCCGATAATGGACTCGATATCGGGGTCCTTGGTCATGTCGCGCTCGTCGAGGTTGAACTCGACCATACCCGACTTTTCCAGACGCGCTTTCATACGCGAGACGGCGTGATCGCGCTTGACTCCGTCGGTACCGACAATCAGATATGCCGGCAGCAGACCGGTTTCGGACATTGCGCTCCCCTCCCGCAGGCCTTCGTATTCGTTCCGTGCCATTCTAGCCCAGGGGCCCACCACACGCCAACGACGTCGTCACGATCGCTGGCATCGCATCGCAAAGCCATTCGCAGTCGGCGTGACGGTAATGTCGCCGTGTTCGATGGTGCACGTGAACACGCCGCCCGCTTCCTTAACGGCATCGATGCAGGCATCGGACGGATGGCCGTATCGATTCCCTTCGCCCGCGCTCGCAAGGGAAAGCTCGGGCTTCAAGACGTCCAGCAACTCACCATCGACTGAAACCTTGGAGCCGTGATGCCCAAGTTTAAGCACATCGATATCCCCCACCTCATGCACGAATTCCCGTTCTTGGTCGAGCTCGGCATCGCCGGTGAGGAGTATGCGCAGGCCCTTGCCTTCCTGAACATATGAGAGCAGCAGGACAAGCGAGTCCTCATTTCCCTCGCCATCAACGGACTCGAATGGCCACATCACGCGGGCGCAAAATAAGCCGATATCGACCGTATCCCCACGGCGCACCTGCCGATACTCCACGCCTGGTCGGTTCAATACCCCGGCAGGAGCATCCTCCAGCGCATCCGCCGCCACGGCAATCGTTCCAACCGAAAACTGTTCGAGCACGGCAGGCAGACCACCCCAGTGATCCTCATCCCAATGCGTCACAAAGACGGCATCGATATGGTGCACGTTATTGCGAACCAACGCCGCCACCACGCGCTCGTCGAGCCCGCAGTCGACGAGTGCTACTGCGCCGCCCTGGCGGATAAGAATCGCATCGGCCTGGCCCACATCGAGCACCGTCACCGAAGGCGGAGCGAATCGATCCCAGTAGGCGTACGGAATCGCAGCCAAGAGCACCAGGCATGCAAGCCCCACCGCCATAGGACGTGCACGGGGACGCGGCCACCAGACCAGCAGAACCGCCAGCAAACACGGCACTAGGTAAATCCACATGCTATCGGGCGGCACGCTCACGGATGCACCCGGCACGGCGGCAAACAGCTGCTCGAAGAACAGCGCGCAACGGGAGGCAATCATGGGCACAACGAGCGCCCAAGTCCGCAACGGTGCCACGAGCGAAAAGGGAACCAGCACGATCGACACGGCAAGCAGTACGCTCACCACCGGACCGATGACCGCATTTGCCAGCGGAGCAATGAGCGAGAACGTACCGAAGGCAGGAATGGTAATGGGAAGTGTCGCCAGTTGCGAGCACAGCGTGACGGAAAGCATGCTGGCAACGCCCGATGGCACACCCAGCTCGCCCAAAGCGTAGGTCGCATAGGGGCAAAAGCACAGAATGGCTAAGACGCTGGCACATGAAAGCTGAAAGCCCATCTCGAACAGCACCGTCGGCCGCAGTAGAACAAAGATGGACATGGTAACAAAGAGTGCCGAAAGGCCGTGCCGGCGACGCCCCGCGCCGTTTACGACAAGCGTCGCGAATACCATGCAGCACGCGCGCACGGCCGAGGGAGACGCGCCCGTAAAGGCAGCGTAGCCCACAAGCGTTATCGCCAGTATCGCCCGCTGAAGACCACGTGAGCACCGAGTCTTTTGCAATAAACCCTCGATTACAAACCCCACGATAGCCAAATGGCTGCCCGAGACGGCGATAAGATGCGCCGTTCCCGTCACCGAAAACCAGTCGCCCGCCGGCTGGGCGCGCAGCTCGGCCGAACGACCGCAGACGACACCGGCTATGAGCGCACGCGCCGGGTCGGTCGCAGCCGCGATGGACGCAAGCAGCCCATTTCGCAGCCGAAGCAGCGGCTCCGGAGAGCCCTCATCGACCGGCACAATCCGAACGGCTTGAACCTTGCGCACCTCGCCTCGGAGCACGCGCGATCGTCCATACGCATCGTTCTCAAAACGCGAAACGCGACCGATAACACGCACGTGCGCCCCGACCTTGAGCTCACGGTCAAACGATAGGCGAACCGTTGCCAGGTTCTTACCGTCCGCGCGTGCCTCGCAGGTATAGGAATACACGTCGTCGTTTATGGATGGATCACCCTGCACGACAAACTCGAGGCTGCTTGCCGCTCGACCATCGAGCGCCTTCGAGGCACTCAGCGTGCCCACAGCCCACCACACCGAGACGACCGCTCCCGCCACGAGACCGACGGACGCGGCATACAGCCACCGCTTCCAAGGGGCAAGCCGCGCACAAGATTGAGCCAGCACAACGAATACCGCCGCCGCAACGGGAATGGCCCATAGCGGCCCGACCGCCGGAGCCCGCTCCCTCAGCAGCGCATCAGCGACCATGTTGAGCACCAAGACGCAGCTCATGCACATGCCGGCACACAGGGCCATCGTCCACGGCATCAGGGGCCGCGGAGGCATCACGTGCTCGCGCTCGGTCGCACTCATACGCAGATGCAATCTTTGATTTTGGCAAGCTTCTTCTCGCCGATTCCCGACACACGCATCAGATCGTCAACCGAAGAAAAAGCACCGTTCTTTGTCCGCTCATCGATAATCGACTGGGCCATAGAGGGGCCGATGCCCGAAAGCGTCTGCAGCTCTTCTGCGCTTGCCGTATTGATGTTTACTAGGCCTGTTGCGCCACCCGCGCCCGATGATGCGGAAACCCCACCATCAACACCGGCTTCCGCAATGGACGCCTGCTGCTCCCCTACCGTTGGAACATGGATTTTTTGTCCATCAGTGACCTTAGATGCCCGATTGAGCCCCGTAACGTCTGCCTCGGGCGCCAGCCCGCCGGCGGCATCAATCGCCTGAGCCACCCGCGCGCCGTCCTTGAGACGATATACGCCGGGCGACACAACGGCGCCATCAACATCGACATAGACCTCTGCCGCAGCAGACGCCTTAGGCGAAGAGCCTTCGGATGTCTTTCCACTCGAAGCATCGCCGGATCCCGGCTCCACCAACGAGCCCGAACCATCAGTCCGCTCAAAAGACACGCCGCTGGCACCGCCGCCAAGGTTCGCCATCGCCAAGCCGCTCGCCATCGCAATGACAACCAGTATCGCCATCACCACTGCCTTATGACCGAGCAGCTTGTCCGCCAAGCGGTCCATCCGTTTGACCCGTTCGTGTTGTTCGCGCTGCGCCATAGCAAAACCTCCCAACAACATCGTGTCAGGAAAAGAGCCCTGCAACAGCCACGCTCCAAAACCGGTTTTAGCGGTCAAACCAAAAACCAACCAAAACCTTGCACAAATCTGTCCATTTATTCAGGCACACGTCAGCAAATGAGCACTTAGTCGCAAAATGCCCAGATAGCAAAAGACCGACGATGCAAGCGCATCGTCGGTCTATGCACAAATTTACTCGTGATCTTGGTAAATCTCACGCGGAGCAAGCTCCGAATGTTTACGTTTTAAGGTCTTAGGGGCCTTATACGTGTTGCTCTCGAAGTCGATGTACTCGGTCTGCTTGAGCAGGCGCTCGATCATCTCCTCGTGATCGAACAGCTCCCAGGCCTCATGCACGGCATCGAGTTTAGCGTGCGTCTCGGGACGGCGCGGCATAAACAGCGTGCAGCAGTCGGGAGCGGCCTCAGTCGAGATATCGAACGTACCGATCTCCTCGGCGCGCGCGATGATCTCCTGCTTGTCCGAACCGATGAGAGGACGGAACACGGGGATCTTCACGGCCTCGTTGACGGCCATGATGTTCTCAAGCGTTTGGGAGGCAACCTGCCCAAGCGATTCACCCGTAACGATGGCCTTGGCGCCCTCGATGTGTGCAATGCGCTCGGCAACCGAATACATAATGCGGCGATACATGATCACGCGCAGGTTGCTGGGACAGGTGACCGAAATCTCACGCTGACAGTCGCCAAACGGCACAACGTACAGGCGGCCGATCTGGACACCCGGCTCAAGCGCACGGATGATGTCCTGCACCAAATACTCGCTCGTATCGGGCGTCTGCGGACGACCGGAGAAATGTACCGGCACGCACACCGCACCGCGACGCGCGAGCATCCAAGTCGCCACCGGAGAATCGATACCCGACGACAGCAGCGTCACGACCTTGCCGGCAGAACCCACCGGCAGACCGCCCACGCCGCGCTCGGAGCGCGCGTACACATAAACGCTACCCTGAACCACAAGTACATGCACCATGGCATCGGGGTCGTGCATTTGAACCTTTTTATCGGGGAAGGCCTTGCACAGCACCTCGCCCACCTGACGATTGATATCAATCGAGGTGAGCTCATAGTCAGTATTGGAGCGCTTGGCGTGCACCTTAAACGAATCGAAAGGACCAAACTCGCGCAGCGCCTTGACGGCGGCGGCACAGTACTCCTGCGGGTCGCGGTTAGTGTGATACGCCAAAGACACACGAGCAACGCCGGGAACGGTGCGAATGACACGCGCCGCCTCATCGGCCTGATGCTCGTTAAAGGTCACGAGGATATAACCGGAAATTCGAGACACGGCATTCACGGAAAAGGCGGCCAAGGCCGCCTTGATGTTATCCATGAGGATATGCTCAAAATGTGCGCGGTTCTTGCCCTTCAGTCCAACCTCGTGATAGTGGACCAGACAGACGCGAGCTGCCATTTAGGCTTCAGCAACCTTGTGGCCGAGCGCCTTCTCGTAACGGGCCTCGTCGTAAGAGATGTCGCCATCGACAATCTCGTCCATAGCCATCGAGATGGTATCGGCACCGGAAAGCCCGATGGTGATGTCATCGACATCCTGGACGGCAAGCACGCGGTTGTGCTGGCCACGCAGCATGCTATTGATGTCGCAGGCGCGCTTGGAGGCAAGCGAAGCGAGCAGGAAGCGGTTGTGATCGGTCTTCTCCAGAAGATCGTCAATGCAAGGCTTTACAACGGACACGGACCTCAGATCCTTTCATGCATATCGAGAACGCGAACGAGCTCATCGGTCGCGCGGTCGAGATCGTCATTTACCACGACGTCGTCGTAGCGGTCGGCAAGGGCAAGCTCATCGGCGGCGTTTGCCATACGCAGCTCAATCGTCTCGGGCGTCTCGGTACCGCGACCGACTAGACGCTCGCGGAGTACCTCAAGCGAAGGCGGCTTGATAAAGATCAGCACGGCCTCGGGGAAACGCTCCTTCACCTGCAGGGCACCCTGGACATCGATCTCCAAGATGAGAGACGAACCAGAGGCGAGCTTGGACTGAACCTCGCTCACCAACGTGCCGTAGCAGTTACCGTGGACCTCGGCCCACTCAACAAACTCACCGTTTGCCACGCGGCGGTCGAACTCCTCACGCGTCAGGAAAAAGTAATTGACGCCGTCGACCTCACCTTTGCGTGGTGCTCGCGTGGTAGCCGAAACCGTCAGGCCCAGGTTCGAGCGGAGCTCGCGCACACGAGTGACGAGCGTGCCCTTGCCTGCGCCTGACGGTCCAGAAATCACAAAGAGCTTGGAATCCTGAGCGCCCACTTATTTGGTCAGCTGCTCGAGGAGCTGCTCGCGCTGACGGACGCCGAGGCCCTGGACGCGACGGGTAGCGGAGATACCGAGCTCCTCCATGATCTTGGCGGCCTTGGCCTTGCCATAACCAGGAAGAGACTCGATGAGGGTGGAAACCTTCATGCGGGAAGCGATGGGGTCATCGGAGTTGAGCACAGACTCGAGGGACTTCTCGCCCTTCTTGATCTGCTCGCGAAGCTCAGCGCGGGCGTGACGTGCGGCAGCAGCCTTCTCAAGAGCCTGCTTGCGCTGCTCATCGGTAAGCTGAGGGAGTGCCATTCGTACCTCCAAAAAGTTGGGTTATATCTGATTCAATAATTGGCATTTTAGCACGTAGAACGTACAAAATGCCCAATCGCGGCTCCATAGGTTAGACGATACCCGCAAAAAGTGCAATATACTGCGCCCAAAGTTAAGCCCCTGACCTGCGATTCCACACAAAGGATGGGAAAGTTTACGCAGGCACAGGGGCTATTTTGTGCTAATGAGACCCAAAAGTGGTGACTTAGGGGAATCTTTTAGGCGACGTTTTCGACCAGCTCAGCGACAATAGCGTCAAAGGCGGCAACCGGATCGTCGGCGCCGGTGATGGGACGGCCCACCACAATGTGGCTTGCGCCACGCTCGATAGCCTGGGAAGGCGTCGCCACGCGGGACTGGTCACCAAGGGCGGCACCCACCGGACGCACACCCGGAGTCACGATGAGGGCATCGGGGCCCAGCAGCTCACGCATGTCGTGAGCCTCCATCGGCGAGCACACGATACCGTCGATGCCGTTGGCCTGAGCGAGCTTTGCCAGGCGGGCGGCCTCCTCGGCCACGGGCGACTCGACGCCGATCTCGCTCAAGGCATCCTGGTTCATGCTCGTGAGCACGGTGATGGCGACGAGCTTGGCGCGGTCCTCGCGCGCCTCCTCGGCGCCCTCGCGGCAGGCAGCGAGCATGGCGCCCGAACCCAAGCCGTGGACCGAAAGCAGATCGGCACCGGCAAGCGAGGCCGAGCGGGCGGCACCGCGAACCTGATGCGGAATATCATGGAACTTAAGGTCAAGGAAGACCTTAAAGCCCAGGTCCTTAAAGGTCTTGACGATCTCGGGGCCCTCAGCGTAATAGAGCGTCATGCCGACCTTGAGCCAAGCGGCATGACCAGAAAGCT
>CABUQY010000082.1 GCA_902493915.1 uncultured Collinsella sp. | reverse complement strand
TCTACCAACTGAGCTACCCAGCCATTTGAGGTGTGCCTTGTTTCAAGGCTTGATTAGTATAACCAAGGACGCGTTCCGGTCAACCGAGAATTTTAAAAAAGTTTTTGAGCACAGCCTCGGTTCTATAAATCGGCACGTCAGAGGCATCAGCCGGCAGCAAGAAGTTTTTCACTCAGAGCCGCACGGGCAAACTCACTTGGCGTCATCCCCTCGGCAGCCGCCCGTCGACGAATGGCCTCCTTCATTCCCAGAGGAATCTTGACCGACAGCGTTGCCGTCCCCTCACCTGAGAGCGGGGGCCGTCCATGCACGATCCCACCAACGGTGTGTTCGCCATCCGGAAACTCTCCGCGCTCGTACGACTCGCACCACGCGTCAATCATTTCATCCGTTACAACCTGACCATTAGCGGCCGTATACGTCTTGCCCATCATCGACCCCTTTGCCGAGCCTGTTCAATCTCCTGCCAAAATTTCTTCTGGACTGGAGACAGGGCATGAATAATGAGCCATCCACGAATTAGTTCGACCGCAACAAGTTCCACACTTCGACCATCTGGAAGCCATCCAATGGCAAGCCATCTCGGCGGCTCGTCCTCCGACTCGCGGCGAATGCACTCAGTAACCGCGAACCAGGCACCAAGCACCTGCTTTTCCGTCAAGTGTTTTTTGGCGTTCGGATGGATCTCAACATCCATGCATCTTCTCCTCCATCTTACCCAATTTCGTATGACAAAAGTCCGCCGTCGTCAATCTCTTACGCCGGCACTTGTTGGAGGGCGGGAGGTGTAGCGAGGATTGAAGGGCGTTCCAATACCGCCCAGGCACCGGGACAGGAACACATGTGCCAAGGACGGACGTTTTCGTAGCGCGCGAGGATATTGCCGTCGCGATTGATGAAGGCGATGTCGATGGGATAGGCCATAAAACACGTGTGGACTGAGGAACAGTGCGGAAATGCCATGACAAGCGGCAGGCCATTGGCGGCAACCGGACGCCGTCCCAGCATGCCGCGCAGGCGCACGGCAAACGACTCCGCCACCACAAACTCGGCCGGCGTCCAACCCAGCCTGTTGAGTGCCCGCGCGTAAGCGATGTAGGACGAGACCGCGGTCACATGACCACCCCCGGACGCCACGGATCGACCGTCACCGCGCACTCGTGCGACAACGTTGTCGGCGCCCCCAGCGGAACGCCAGCGATGCTGAGAGAAGTCGGCCACGGCTCATAGTGCATGGTGCAGGTGTAGGTCCTAAACGTACCGGATAGGGAGAGCAGGCCACCATCTGATGCCTCCGCGCCTTGCTCGCTCGACACTTCGATCTGCAAGTCATAGCCTTCCATGGCATTCAGAATTTGAGTCTGGACCGTCACCGAGGCATCGGCAGAGTTCTCGTCACCCTCCCCGCCCGGCGCCACAGCGTGCGCCAACACGATGTCGGGCACCACGCGGTCGAAGCGCGCGACAGCGCTGGCAAAGATCATGACGTTGTACACGATGAGTGCCAGCACCAGCAAAACGGGCGTAACCACTGCCATCTCAACCGTCGCTTGGGCGCGCTCCTCGCGCAGACGCATGCGGATACTCATTACGACCCACCGCCCAGAGCGCCAACCAGCGTCGCGACATCGACGGTAAGTGGGATGGAGCCGCCGCCGGGCAGAGGAATCTCCGCAAGCGTGAACACCGTACCGCTAATGGTGCGTTCGACTTGATATTCCAACGCCTCGCAAAGCGCCTTGGGATCGGTCACGCCCAACGGAATACCTCGCAGTTTGTCTTGTGCTTGAGAGAGACCCGCAATGTCAGACCCCGGGCTCTTAATGACGTTGGCGGAATCGGTCAGCACCGGCTTTCGCAGGCGCAAGTCGCACGGTTCCAGACCCAACGCCGCCACGGACGCCGAAACGGTATCGCCGAGCCACGATGCGATGGAGCCCAACGCGCCGCTGCCCCCTCCTAGGTCTTTAATCATCTCGTCCATAAGTTCGTCGGCCGAACCTTGGATGTCTCCGTATCCCACAAGCAGCCGTCCCCAAACATCCATGACGCCGTCGAGTACGCCGGCAACGCCGCCCGAGCGTTCCTTCAATGTCGAGAAAAATCGCGAAAGCACGTTGTTTTGCGCCGTCGTCTCATCGGGCGCCAGCACCGCGGCAGAAATAGCACCGCGATCGCCAAGCCTGACTGCCGTGTTAAACGAAGAGTTGAGCTCGTCGGGGCTCGAGATGGCACCCGAAACCGCAAAGGCGACCACGCCGTTGCGACCGGGCGGAGCGATACGCGGACGCTCGCCCGAAAGCGCTTTAATGGCCTGGTCAAACGCATTGCCCGCACGGTCGGCCTCATCCTCGGTCTGACGCATGAGCTCAAGCTCTTTGTTCCGACGTTTGACGTATTCCTCCAAGGCCTTTTTGAACTCGTCGAAGTGATATTCGAAGCCGTTTTCGATGAACGACGGCGGCATGAGGGCGCGACCCAGGGTGACCACGTCGAATTCGCACTTATCGCATACATCGTGTCCGTCGTAATCGACAACGGATGCCAACCCACCCGGCGATCCACTCTTATAGTTAGGACATTCGGTCCCATAGTGCAGGTACGTCTTGTCGCCGTTGGTACTTGTAGGCCACATGACATCGGTGTAGAGCTGGGTTCCCTTCACCTCGCCCGGCGTGCGCGGCAGGAATGGGATCTGAGACGAAATTTTTTCACCATCGTCTTCAATGTATGAGTGTTCGAGTTCTTCAATTGCATAGATGTAGAACGTTTTCCGCGCGACGGACTCGGCCTCCATCTTCGTGCTCGAGCCTTGAGACTTTTCATTCGCTAGGCGCCGATGGTAATAGGCCTTCGCTCGGTTGAGGGCAACCTGCGGCTCCCATGTGATACTCGAGGCATAGTGTGGATTCTCAATATCCGAAAGCTTTGCCAGACTCCCCGCGCGCTCCCACATACATGAGTACCTACCAACCGCGCTCTCATCCGACCCGCCACAGTCCGCAAGCCAGGCGCGCTCCTTTGCCTTCGCCGTCTCCTCCGAGGCCTTCCGCAGCTCCTCGGCCGCACGCTCTAAATCATCTGATGTGTCTTTAATGATATCGGTCGAGATCTCGGACCCTTTGAGCGCGGCGAAGTCCGATTCGGATGTCCTGGGCACGGCAAGCGCCGTACCGGTATAGGCCACACTATCGGTATCCTGCGCCGACACCGCCCGCGTGGCACGCGCGGCAATCAGATACGGCAGAGCCGTCTCGATTTTCTGCAAGCCTTCCGATGCGCTTTTGGCAAACTTGTTGCGCGTTTTAATGATCTCAATCCCGGTGTCGACCATATTGCCGGCAACTGGTTCGGCACCTGGGATGAGGATGGCGACCAGGCCCGTCCCGATTGTGGCAAACCCCGCCAGCCCCAGACTCAAGATGCTCGCATCAACCACCGTGGCAGCCGTGTGATAGGACGACACTACGTTGGCACCCGCCAGCGCGCCGCTATCGGCCGCCACCTGGGTATCCCCGGCACGCGACATGCTCCATATCGCCGCGGTCGACGAAAACAACAACGTGAGCACCACTAGGATGACCACGGCAGAAGAAAGCGTGGTGTAGGCACCGTCTTCGATAAACAGGTCGATACCGGCGCGGCCCATAAAGCCGCCTCGCTTGCGATGGCAGCTCGGACGGCGCGTCAAAACGCATCTAGACCAGAAACGCTTAATCCCATGCAGCAATCCACGAATCATAATCTCCCTCCAGCCATTCGGGACGCGATTGATACGAGACATCGACCTTGAGCTCAACGTAGCCGCCCTCGGCGGTACCACCCATAGCCCGCGCAAACGCACCGATCACAGGCAACGGCTTGACCTCGCCGGAAACGGACACGGCCGAGACGCCACCCGCACCGGCCCGGCCAAGCTCGATATCCCACGACAACGGCCCGCCGGCATGAAAGACCGAAACGTTGGGCACTGCGGCAAGCCGGCGGCGGGTGAACTCCTTAAGATCGTCGTCCTCCGCCGTCGTCGTGGTCATGAGCCGCGCGGTCTCGGCGGCGGCAGACTCCATGACCGCGTGCGTATAAAGCAGACACACCGGTTGCAATGCGAGAAGGATGAGCGTCAGAAACGTCGGCAGCAAAAAAGCGGCCTCGACCGTAGACTGCGCCCGGTCCTCGCGCGCGATATCAATACAACGCGATGTCCTTAGCACCCGCAGCGGCGTCGATAACCGACGTCGAGGCAACGCCATGGGATGCCGCCCGCTCAACCAGCGCCGCCAAGCGTCCATCGGTGCCAGCACGCCAAAGTCCCACAATCGCCAGCACGATCGATAACAGCGCCACCGTGACGATGGCGTATTCCACAGTCGCTTGGGCAAACTCTTCACGCAGAACGCCATGCATTTCACGATCCCTCCTTTGAGCTTATTGTTTGCGGGACCAGGCGCACGGCGCGCAGACGACACGAAGCATCGCCAGCATCCGCGGCAACCGTCACCATATCGACCCAGCCGCGCCCATCGCGCACGATGGCGCCCCATACGTTGCCCTTAATATCGAGATAGCCGCTCAGGGCAAGCTGGGCCGTTGGCACCTCGCGATAGGCGCGTAACATATCCGCCGCTGCCTCGGTCATCGGTCGGTCCTCGGACCATGCAAGCCGGACCGCAATCGCGTTGTCCTCAGGCGAATCCGTCGCAGTGCCAGACCGCTTGTCGAGCGTCCGCAGAAAAGTTTGCGCCGTGACAGCGACATCCGAATCGTCCGCATCTCGCATCTCATCTTTTTGAGACGCCACCGCCGAATCTGAGCCCGAATCGAAGGCGGCCCCAGGACGCTGCTGCCGCGCGGCGTTAAGCCCCCAAAGCACCGCCGCTATCGCCACGGTCAGGCAAGCAAACACCAGCAGCACCCCGATGGGGCGCTCGCCCTCTACAGGCTGTTGATGCCCTCGCTGATAGCGTTCCATAGATCTTGGACCTTGCCTTTAAATGCAACGATGGCAATAATCGCGATCACCACAAGCACACCCACCAAAATGGCGTACTCGGTGGTACCCTGCGCGCTCTCCTCCTGCAACAGCTCCTTGGCATGCTGGCGAGCGCGAATCGCCCGGCAAAAAGCCCAGCCCTGGACCTTGCCGGCAACGTCAGTCATCGTGTTCATGTATTCCTCCCTACATCATCCCGCCTGCTCCCAGCAGCGGGCCCAATATGGACAGAAGCAACGCCGGCAAGATGAGCGTGCCGGTGGGAATCAGCAGCTTGACGGGCGCACGCTCGATCTCGCGCTCGACCGCGGCGCGATGAGCCGCACGGATCTCGCGACTTTGAGCGGCCAGCGTCTCGGCAAGTGGGGCACCCAGGGCGAGCGCCTGCCCCACCGTGATGGCAAAGGTCTCGAGCGCTCGCACGTCCAGGTCGCGCGCGGCGGCCAACAACTCGTCCTCACGCGTACCCACGCCCACTTGCCACGCCATGCAGGCCCGCTCAAGGCGAAGAGCCAGCACTGACCGACGGTTGGCGCAGAAAATCTCAAGCGCCGCATCAAACGAAAGACCGGCCGAAAGACCCAAGCGCACAACATCGATCATCTCGGACACTTCGCCGAGCGAAACTCGCGCCGGGCCGCCCGCTCCAACCGCGCCCTTCACTCGCGCGGTCAGGGCATCGACCACCGAGCGACCCGCGGCAGCGACCAGCACCGCCTCGCGCTTGCAGGCCCCTGCGATCTTGCGCGCATCCGCCCGATCCAAACCCGTCGCGACAAATACACTCAGGGCACACAGGCAAGCCACAACTGCAACCAGGGCGCTCATAGCTCCACCCGCATAATGCGCCGGATAACCACCAGGGCAACGACGTTGAGGGCTAGACCCAGCACCACAGCGCCCGCACCGGCAGGCGTCGCAAGACCGCGACGAAAATCTGCCGAAAGCAGCGCCAACACCGCGCACATGCCCGCCGGCATCGCCGCGACCATGTGTGCCGACATACGCGCCTGTGACGTCTTAACATCCAGGCGGCGCTTGAGCTCAATGCGCTCCCCCACCATGCTCGACGCCTCGGACAGTAAGTCGGCAAGCGGAGCGCCAGTGCGCTGTGACACCTTAAGCGCCAAGGTCACAAGCGAAAGACCGGGGGCGTCGATGCGCACGAGCAAGTCATCGAGCGCGTCGGTCGCCGAGATGCCGCAATCGATCGCCGCCGCTACCCGCAAAAACTCGGTATGTACCGGCTCTTGCGCATGAGCGCCCACAAAGCGCATGCCCTGGGCCAGCGAATGTCCCGAGGCAAGCGACATGGAAAGTGCGGTAAACGCCTCGGGCATGGCCTCTTCTGCATCGTGTTGCTCGCGCCGGCTCTCAAAGCCATCCCGAGCGGCGCCAACGGCAATCGGAGCAACAAGTCCCAAGGCAAATCCGAGGGGCGATAACGACACCATCGTTAGTAAAACGCAGCAGACACCGCTCGATAGCAGCAGAAACGCCAAACGCCCCGAAGCATCTTCAATCACGAGGCCAAGGCGATGCGCCGGAGCCAGCGATGCCCACGAACGGGCAATCTTTTTCAGCAGATCGTTTTCCACCAGCTTACGCGGCAGCTTCTCTGCCACCGTCTCGAGCGCCTGACGCGCCAGCTCCGCCGGCGGCACCTGCGGCACACGAGGTTCCGCCCCGCACGCCGTCGCAACAGAAAACCCTGCCAAACCCCCTACGACGAGGGGCACAGCGACCTCCATTCGTCCACCTCCTCTTGTGTGAGCGTCCCCGACCGCAGGCCTTCTGCGATAAACGGCGGCTCGCGGTCAAGCGTCCAGGTGCGCTCGGCGGCATCGAAAGTCACATAGCGCTCGAGCTCTACGCCGCCCGACGTGGCGCGACGCACCCCCGAATACGAGGAGACAAAACGCCTGCCATCGGCGTGGCGCTCGGACATCACGATGCCGTCGAG
>CABUQY010000081.1 GCA_902493915.1 uncultured Collinsella sp. | reverse complement strand
GTGGGGCCACACACGTACATGCGGACCTTGCCGGACTCGATGGGCTGAAACTCTTCCTTTTTATGGGTAGCGCTGTTGTAGATACGCATTCGTTACTCCTTAACGGTTTTCTGTAGCAGACAGACAGCCCAGGCACCGATTCCCTCGCCCTGGCCTTCCCAACCGAGCTTTTCGGTCGTGGTGGCGGCGACGCCCACGTTTTCGACGTCAACGCCCAGGGCATGGGCCAGGTTGGCGCGCATGGCATCGCGATGCGGGGTGATCTTAGGCTGCTGGCAGGCAATGGTGCAATCGGCATCGACAAACTCGAAGCCCAGCTCGCGCGCATAGTCCATTACGCGGGCAAGCAGCACCATCGAATCGGCACCCTCGTAGGCGGGATCGGTGTCGGGGAATAGCTTGCCGATGTCTCCCCCGCGGCAGGCACCCAGAATGGCGTCGGCCAGCGCGTGCGCGAGCACATCGGCATCCGAGTGGCCCAGCAGGCCGCGCTCGTAGGGAATGTCGACCCCGCCGATGATACATCGACGCCCCTCCACCAAACGGTGGACGTCGTAGCCGTGGCCAATGCGCAGGTTACTGAACATGGGGAAGGTCCTCTCCCTCGGCCATGCGGCCAAGCAGAATCGCAGTTACGGGACGCAGGTCCTCGGGCACCGTCACCTTAAGGTTGTCGCGTGGGCTCTGGACGCAGCGGACGCACCCACCCATGCGCTCGACCAGCGATGAATCGTCGGTACCGATAAAGCCCTCGGCAATCGCCGCGGCATGGGCGCGCTTCATAGCATCGACGCTAAAGATCTGCGGCGTCTGCGCGGCCCAGTAGAGCTCACGCGGCGGAGTCTCGACGATATTGTCGCCGTCAACGATCTTGAGCGTGTCGATCGCGGGCTGACCGCACACGACACCATCAAGGGCGCGGTCACTCACCAGCACGTCGATAGCGTGATCGATGGCCTCGGTGGTAATGAGCGGACGAGCGCCGTCGTGAATGGCGACGTATTCAAAGCCCGCCGGAACCGCATGCACGCCGGCACGGGTGGAATCCTGACGGGTATCGCCGGCATCGGCAAAGCTGATGGGCGTGTCATAGTCAAACGGGTCGATGGCCAGGCGGCGCATCTCGGCACGGCGCTCGGCAGGGCAAACCACCACGATGTGGCCGACCTTATCGCTACGGTCAAACGCGCGGATGGACCAGCTCATAAGCGGACGGCCCGCTACATTGACGAGCTGCTTGCCACCGGGGTTACCAAAGCGCTGGCCGCTGCCACCGGCAACGACCACGGCGCATACGGGCGCCATTATGCGTTCCCTTGTTTGGTGCCCTTCATGCGGTACAGGGAGTCCGCAAGAATGGCAGGGTTGTTGACGCCAAAGTCGCCCAGGCGCTCCGGATCCTCGCTGATGTCATCCATGAGCTCCTGCAGCGAGCCGTACTCGTCGACGATCTTCTCGGCCACGCCGTCGCGCACGACGGACACGCGCGAAAGCGTGCGCAGGCCCAGCGGCGTCATGACGGAGTCCTCGTCCAGGTCGTCATAGCCCAGAACTGCCGCCACGTGCTGCGGGTCGGACAGGTCCTTAGGCGTCATGCGGCTCAGCTCGGCGCGAATCTTCTCGGCGTTTGCCTCGGAGGAATCGCTTGCGTAGTCGCGGATCATCAAGTCGTATTCGGTATCCATGCTGGAGCCCGCGAGCTGCTCGAGCTGCATCTGCACGAGCTTGCCCTGGTTACCCAGCTTGACGATGCAATCCTTAAGCTCGGTCTTTGCCTGTTGCATGATCTCGAAGCTCGAGAAAATACCGGTAATGTCGGCGAGCGTAACGTAGTCGTCGAGCTCGAGGGCCGTCAGGCGCAGCAGGGAGCGATCGAGCGACTGACGGGTGGTCTGGAGCGTGGCAACGAGCTGGTTGACCGAGCTCATGATGGTGGTGACAGGCTGAATCTCGTAGCTCTTACCGTGGACGTACACGTTGACGACGGCGCGACGAGCCGAAACCGAGATCACGATGGCGTCGGTGAGCACCGACATGCGAGCGGCGGTGCGGTGACGCATGCCCGTCTCACTCGTGGCAAGCGAGGGATCGGGATTGAGGTGGAAGTTGGCGCGCAGGATCTGGGTGAGGTCGCCGTCGATGACGATGGCACCGTCCATCTTGGAGAGCTCGAACAGACGGTTCGAGGTGA
Organism: uncultured Collinsella sp.; assembly: GCA_902493915.1. Lineage (GTDB taxonomy): Bacteria > Actinomycetota > Coriobacteriia > Coriobacteriales > Coriobacteriaceae > Collinsella. The sequence goes on along the minus strand of CABUQY010000081.1, from coordinate 4,806 downwards.
ACGAAATGTTGAGCGGGAAGCCGTCATTACCGGCAGCGAGCACGTTTTCGGTGTCGCCGACGCAGATAAGGGCGCCCAAGTGACCGGCGATGATCATGTCGAGGGCGGTGCGGATCGGCTGACCAGGTGCCGTCAGGCGGATGGCCTGTTCCATACGCTTTTGCAGCTCGTTCTTATCCAAGGCATCGCTCCCATCGTATACGCTCCATAAACGCTAAATAGTTTCTCACGGTTTGTCCCCGCGGCGCTTGCGAAATCCGATGCTTACAGAATGAGCGAACACAGCTGAGAGCCCCAATCCAAATGAGCTGCTTATGTGGTAGCATCGGGATTCGCATAAATGAGGGAGTAGTCGCGTGACCGGGTTCGCCTCCGGTGGCGCGGCAAGTCAACATACTGGCCGATGCGGTCTGGCTTGCCTTAATGAACGAGACTCGTGGCTGTGCGCACAACGCGTACGCCACGGGTCTTTTTTGTTACTCCCCCAAGAGGTACACGCGGGCCCGCCCGCAGAAAGGGAGCCAGACTATGGGACTCGCAGAGCTCGTATTGCTCGCTATCGGCCTTTCGATGGACGCCTTTGCCGTATCCATCTGCAAGGGCCTTGGCATGAAGAAGATCAACCTTAAGGTCGCCGTAGTGCTCGGCCTGTTCTTTGGCGGCTTCCAGGCCGGCATGCCCGTAATCGGATGGGCGCTCGGCAGTCAATTCATGAGCATCATCGGACCCATCGACCATTGGATCGCCTTTATCCTTTTGGCCTTTATCGGCGGCAAAATGCTGTGGGAGGCCTTTACCGAAGACGAGGATGAGGACGAGAGCGACGGCAAGGATGCCGAAAAGATTGACCTGGGTGAGTACCTGATTCTGGCTATCGCCACCTCAATCGACGCCCTGGCCGTGGGCATCTCATTTGCTGCGCTCTCGGTTGACATCGTTCCCGCTGTATCGCTTATCGGAGTCACAACGTTTATCTTCTCCGTCGCCGGCGTAGCGATCGGCCACACCTTTGGCGAGCGCTACGAAAAACCCGCCACCATCGTGGGCGGCGTCGTGCTCATCCTCATCGGCCTCAAGATTTTGCTGGAGCACCTGGGGATTTTGGTGCTGTAAAACACCCTTCAAAACTAAACGTCCGTATGAGGCCTCATGCAGAGTTTTGCATGAGGCCTTTTCATGCAGACTTTTGCATGTCATACTAGGATGCAAAAGTCTGCACGTTAGGAGATTGCCATGGATACCCTTCCCATCACCACGCCGCGCCAAGCCGGCATCTACGTGCGTCAGGCGCGCGAGGCGCAGGGGATCACCCGTGCCGCCCTCGCTAAAAAAGCCGGTGTTTCGGAACGCCTGCTCGCATCGCTCGAGCTAGGAGACGCCACCGGCATTCGACTCGACAAGTTGCTGACCGTCTTTAACGCACTCGGCATTGGTCTCTTCGCGCAAAGCGATAACGACTCCATCGCATCGCCCTCCGAACATCCGACGACGATAGTGAACCTCCCTATCGCGAACTCGAATACCCTGCCAAAGCCAAGCGCAGGCAGACGACCCACTCGACAAGGAACGCCATCTTCCTATGGTGCCTTGCTGGCCCAAATCGCAGCCGAGCAAGGCCTTTCCGGCACTTCAAACCTCTCCTTTGGCTGCAAGGTTGTGAAATAAATGGCAGAGATGGAGCTCGCGACCCTCATTTGTGGCGAAATCGCCGGCACTCTCCGCCAAGACGAGCATGGACTCTGCAGCTTTGCATACGCCCCAACCTATCGCGGAGCACCGTTATCGCTAACAATGCCGCTTTCCAATCGCACGTATGGCCATAGCATCGTCCGCCCGTTCCTATTTGGCCTTTTGCCCGACAGTCAAGAGCAACGTCGCGCTATTGCCACCGAGCATGATGTTGCATCCAACAACCCCGTCGCCCTCTTGTGCCATATCGGTCTAGACTGCGCGGGGGCCGTTCAGTTTTGTCGAGCCGATCAATTAGACGCCGCCCGCGGCAGGGTCTCGGCATACCGCCCGCTTACCAATTCTCAAATCGCTCACAAGCTCAAAGCAATTCGCGATGACGAAAGAGAGACATGGATGGGCTCCAACGAAAGCTGGTCCCTGGGCGGCAATCAAGGCAAATTTGCACTAGCTTGGCATGATGGCCAATGGTGCGAATGTCTAGGGTCATCCCCCACTACCCATATCTTCAAAAATGGTGTCGTTGGGTTCAAACATCAGGCCTTAAACGAATTCGTCTGCATGAAAACGGCTCGGCGTGTTGGCATTCCAACTGCCAACGTCTCCTATTACACATTTGAAGACGAAGCCGCGCTCGTCGTTGAACGGTACGACAGAATGGTCAATAGCAGCGGAAATATCGAAAGGCTGCATCAGGAGGACTTTTGCCAGGCGCTCGGTGTATTGCCAATCCAGAAATACACCGCCGACGGAGGACCAACTACACGAGACATCCAAGAACGACTGATTAACACAGTCCCCCACCACATGAATCTTGTGCTTTTTACCTATATGTTGTTCTATAACGCCATTATCGGAGCGCCTGACGCACACGCTAAAAACTACTCGCTCATCCTTGGCAAAGGCACAAACGCGGCGCTCGCACCCATGTACGATGTCGCATCGGGGCTGGCATACGAGCGCATGCGCCGCCGGGCGCGCCTTGCCATGAGCGTTGGCGGCGAAAATCGTGTGGGGCGCATCGGTCCAGGCGCTATCCGCCGATACCACGGTATGGGCGACCCCGCGCTGGAGGCGGCACTCACCGATGCCGGGCTATCCGAGAAGTTTTGCTTTGCGACCATGATGGACCTCGCCTACGAGGTGCCCATTTGCATGGAAGAGGTCATGGACGAATACGCCGACCTGCCCGGCATGGCGGACCTGCGCGAGCATATGCTCGGCCCCGTCCGCGAAAACTGCCAGCGCACCCTCGACCTCATCAAGGCAGAAATGGACTAGGTGGCCTTAATTTCGCAATTATCAAACAAAAGAGAGGGGACACCCGTCGCAAAAGACCGGGTGCCCCCTCTCATAATGTCATTTGCAATCCGCTAGCACGTGGCTCGGACTGCTGCTAGCGCAACCTTTACGCAGCGAGGCGCTTGAGGACGTCGATGAGCAGCTCGTAGAAGCGCTCGGCAGAAGCGAGCTCCATGCTCTCGTCCGGGGTATGGACATCGGAGAGCGTCGGGCCCACGGCGATGGCGTCCAGGCCGTGCAGAGCCTCGGCAAACAGGCCGCACTCAAGGCCGGCGTGAATGGACTCGATGCGCAGCTCGGAGCCAAAGAGCTCTCGATAGCTCTCGACAAAGACTTCGCGGACCGGCGAATGCTCGGCATAGCTCCAGCCGGGATACTCGAACTCAAACTTGGCGTCGAAGCCCAGGACATCGGCAAGCGTCTGCAGGCGGTCCTTGAACTCGTTCTGCAGCGAGGTGATCGAGGAGCGCGGGGACAGCATAATCTTGACCTCGTCATCGGAGGTGGCGACCACGCCGATGTTGGAGGAAACCTCGACGGAGCCGTCGGTGGCGACGTTGCGGCGAATCACGCCGTTAGGGGCAAGACGCAGGGCGCGGATGAGGGCAAGCGCGGACTTCTCGTCCATGGCCTCGACCTCGGCGTCGTCGGCAATCTCGACGGTGCAGGTAAAGCCGGGGTCGAAGACCTCGAGCTCGGCAGTGACGTCGGCGATGATGCCCTTTGCGATCTGGGCCGCGGCCTCGGCGGCAGCGTGATCGGCATAGACCAGAACGGCCTTGCACTCACGGTTGATGGCGTTGTCCTTGGTGCCGCCGTTGAAGCTGACGATGGCGGGCTCGCCGGCGACCATCAGGCGGTCGATGATGCGGGCCATGATGAGGTTTCCGTTGCCGCGCTCCAGGTTGATATCACTGCCGGAGTGGCCGCCCAACAGACCGGAAATGTCGAGCGTGAGGGTGCTACCGGTCTTGTGCTCGCGCACGATGGGGCAGGTGTAGGTAACGACGACGCCGCCGGCGCAGCTGACGGTGGCAACGCCCTCCTCCTCGGAGTCGAGGTTGATCATGGTGCGGGCGCTGATCTGGGACTTGTCGAGCGTCTCGGCGCCAACCAGGCCGGTCTCCTCGTCGGTGGTGAACACGCACTCGAGGGCCGGATGGACAATCGAATCGTCGTTGAGCACAGTAAGCATAAGCGCGACGGCGATACCATTGTCGGCGCCCAGGGTGGTGCCGTTGGCGGTAAGGACGCCGTCCTTGACGACCAGGTCGATACCATCGGTCGTAAAGTCGTGCTCAACGGAGCCCAACTTGTCGCACACCATATCGATGTGGCCCTGCAGCATCACGGTCGGGGCATTCTCGGCGCCGGCAGATGCGGGCTTGCGAATGATGACGTTGTAGACCTCGTCCTGATACACATCAAGACCGCGCTCCTTGGCAAACGCGACCAGGAAATCGCTGATGCCCTTCTCGTTGCCAGACCCACGGGGGATCGCGCTGACCTCCTCAAAGAAATGGAACAGCTGGGCGGGCTCGTAGCCGGTAATCTTGTAGTCCATGGTGCCTCCTTGGCGCAACTGGTTAGACAGTAAGACATGCGACTTGTGTATTCCCAGACTTTGCGTGCATAAACCAGTCGAAAACGCCGAGCGCCCTCGCATCATCGGCTAACGGCGAGGAAACGCCACTTTATCAAGATAAAGCATGTTAGACGGGCCGTGCCGAAGGGACGTTGGACCCTTCAACCAACTTCAACGCCTGTTGAACATTAATGCATACACCATTGGTATGTTTGATGAGATTTTTGTCC
>CABUQY010000080.1 GCA_902493915.1 uncultured Collinsella sp. | reverse complement strand
CCGTCAAGGCCGAGCTGCCGCGCTATCAGGCGGCGCTGCGCCGCGCCCAGCAGCAGATCGAGACCGCGGGTAAAACGGTCGAGGGCATCATCACCACGCGCACCAACGTTATGGAGCGCAAGCTCAAGGACATCGACGCACTGGAAGACGCGCGGGAGGCCGACGCGATTTTGGGCTTGGAGTCCGCAGGCCTGCTCGCAGACCAAAAAGACGAGGACTAGCTGCATCTGACGGCGGGGCGCCTGCGCAAGCGCGGGGCGCGGGCGCTTTTCGCGTCGCACTTGCCTGAAGTGCGCTTTAGTGTGCAACAATGGCGTTTCGCCCTATCAGACGCGAAAGGAAGCCCATGTCTCAGAGAAGCACCAGTCCGCTCAAACGCTCCACCGTGCGCCGCACGCTGCGGCGTTTTTGGGATGTCACGCGCACACAGCCGCTAATCGTCTTTCTCTCGGTGTTCTCGTCGGCGGGCTACATCTTTTTGCTCACGTTTGCCAACACCTATGTGATGGCCCTCATCGTCGACCGCGTCCAAGCGGGTCCCGTGGCGGGCGATCAAGTATTTGAGGTCTTTGGTCCCTACATTCTGGCGCTCGTGCTCGTTAACCTAGTGGGCCAAATTCTCTCCAAGCTGCAGGACTACACCGTCTACAAGCTCGAGATTGCGGGCAACTACCACCTGGCGCGCCTGTGCTTCGACACGCTCTCCAATCAATCCATGACATTCCACACCAGCCGCTTTGGCGGATCGCTTGTGAGCCAAACGAGCCGTTTTATGAGCGGCTACACGGGTCTGGTGGACGTAACGGTGTATTCGCTCATTCCCACCATCACCTCGGTTGTCTGCACGGTAGCGGCGCTCGCTCCGGTGGTGCCGACGTTTACCGTGATCCTGGTGGGCATTATGGTCGTCTACATCGGGTTTGTCTGGCTTATGTATAAGCGCATCATGCCGCTTTCGGCCGCGACGTCCGCCGCGCAGAACAAGCTGTCGGGCGTGCTGTCCGACGCGGTCACGAATATCCTGGCCGTCAAGACCTGTGGGCGAGAGGACTTTGAGCGCGACCTGTTCGATACCGCCGACCGCGCCGCGCGCGACGCCGAGACGGTTTCGATGCACGCCATGATGCAGCGCAACTTTACGACCTCGGGCCTTATCGTCATCACCATGGCCGTGGTGAGCGTGTTCGTCGCGGGCGGCAACGCGTGGTTTGGTATCTCTGCCGGCGCGCTCGTCATGATCTTTACCTATACGTACAACCTCACCATGCGTTTGAACTACGTAAGCTCCATGATGCAGCGCATTAACCGCGCGCTGGGCGATGCGGCCGAGATGACACGCGTGCTGGACGAGCCGCGTCTGGTGGCGGACGACGAGAATGCTCCCGAGCTTAAAGTGGGCGAGGGCGCGATTGATTTTGAACACCTGAGCTTTGCATACCGTGACGCCGCGGCGGGCGAGAGCGTGTTCGACGACCTGACGCTCCATGTGGCGGCGGGCCAGCGCGTGGGGCTGGTGGGCAAATCGGGCTCGGGCAAGACGACGCTCACCAAGCTGTTGCTGCGCCTGGACGACGTACAGGGCGGCCGCGTGCTCGTGGACGGCCAGGACGTCTCGCGCTGCACGCAGCAGAGCCTGCGCCGCCAGGTTGCCTATGTGCCGCAGGAGGCGCTGCTGTTCCATCGCTCCATTCGCGAGAATATCGCCTACGGCCGCCCCGACGCCACCGACGAGCAGATCCGCGAGGCGGCGCGCCTGGCCAATGCTCTGGAGTTTATCGATCGCCTGCCCCGTGGCTTTGACACCATGGTGGGCGAGCGTGGCGTTAAGCTTTCGGGCGGTCAGCGCCAGCGCGTGGCCATTGCCCGCGCTATTCTGACCGATGCGCCGATTCTGGTGCTCGACGAGGCGACGTCTGCCTTGGACAGCGAGTCCGAGGCGCTGGTGCAGGAGGCGCTCGAGAACCTGATGCGCGGCCGCACCTCCATTGTGGTGGCACATCGCCTGTCCACCGTGGCGGCGCTCGACCGCATCGTGGTGCTGGCGGACGGCGAGATTGTCGAGGACGGTACGCATGCGCAGCTTGTCGAGGCGGGCGGCGAGTACGCAAGCCTGTGGGGCCGCCAGACCGGCGCATTTTTGGAGGCGTAAAGACCCCATACGTGGGACAATCGTGCCCATAGGTTTGTTGTGCCGTAAAGCCGAGGAGTCGTTATGCCACGCGAGACCAATGCCGCCAAACGCGAGCGCGCCGTTGAGGTGTGCGAGCGCCTCAACCGTCGCTATGGCCCGGTCGAGTGCTTTTTGGACCACGAGAATCCCTTTAGGCTGCTCATCGCGGTGCTGCTCTCGGCTCAGACGACCGACGCGCAGGTCAACAAGGTGACGCCCCAACTGTTTGCCCAGTGGCCCACGCCCGAGGCCATGGCCGGGGCAAGTGTGACCGACGTGGCGGACACCATTAAGTCACTCGGCTTTTATAAGAGTAAGGCCAAGCATGCCGTGGAGGCCGCGCAGATGATCGTTGCCGACTACGGCGGCGAGGTACCGGCCGACATGAAGGAGCTTGTAAAGCTGCCGGGCGTGGGGCGCAAGACAGCGAACATCGTGCTCAACGTGGGGTACGGCATCGTGGAAGGCATCGCGGTGGATACGCACGTCAACCGCATCGCGCACCGCCTGATGCTGAGTCCCAAGACGCACGCCAAAGAGCCGCTCAAGACCGAGCAGGATCTGCTCAAGATCTTGCCGCACGAGTATTGGGAGTCGGTCAACCACCAGTGGATTACCTTTGGCCGCGAGATCTGCGACGCCCGCAAACCTAAGTGCGACGAGTGCCCACTGGCAGACCTTTGCCCCAGCGTGCGCGTGACGGGGTAGGGCCCGGCACGTTTTGCCGGCGTCCGAAGGCTTTGGCCAATGTTGCGCAACACATTTGGGTCGCGAGGGCTCAATATGATGACGGCAGATGCCGTTTGTTGTAAGGGGATGCCCGAATATGTTTTGCACCAAGTGTGGCTCCGAGATGCCCGACGGAACCGATTTTTGCACGAACTGCGGGGCACGCATGGGCGCCGCCTCTCCGGCGGCCGCGCCTGCTGAGCCCGCACCGATGCCGGCGGCAGGGATGCCTCCCGTGCAGGGTGCCGTACAAAGGAAATCGCATAAGCGCGCAGTGATTGTCGGCGTGTGCGTGGCGGGCGTGCTCGTTGCCGGCGGTGCCGCTCTGGCGCTGACCGGCGTGCTGGGTCCGCTTGGGCAGGGCAACTCATCGCAGATTACGGTACTTGGGTCCGACGAGGGTTCGGCCGAGCACAAGGACAAGGGAAGCGCCAAGGGGAAGCCTGCCGAAGAGCAAGAAGAGCCGGAAGAGCCCGAGCAGACGGGCAGCAGCGTAAAGGTCGACCTCAATGACTAGGCAACCTATGCCGCCGCGAATCTGTTCCTGTCGAACTTTACGGAGGAGCACTTCGATCGGGACTGGTATCAGACGGGCGGCTTCGATTCGACTGACGGCCTTTCTGATGACGAGAAATACAAGCTGGTTAAGTTTATCTGGTGCCATTTTATTGACAACGCGCCGTATCGAATCGAGAAAGGCGACTATGACAACGGTAATAGCCAGCGTGTGGCGACTGATGTGATCAATAGGGAACTCAACCGCTTGACGGGTCTGACGCTTTCCGATGCCGATATGACTTATGACAGAACGCCGGAGGGGCAGGCGATTCCTGATTCGGCCGAAGCACATGGTGGGTACTTGTATCTGAAACAGGAATATGGCCAGGGAAATTACAACCCACCGTGTGCCATCGTTACGGGCGCGACTGACCTTGGCGACAACATCTACGAGCTCACCTATGAGGTCTACAGTGCTGGCGGCATGTTACTTTCTTCCGACATCCCCGAGAGCACTTACGGCCTGCCAAAGAACCAGTTCATCGCCGCAATTCAAGCGGACGCATCCATGGGCCGTACCGAGACTTGCACGGTCCGCGTCGCACAGGGTGACGGCGCCCCGACCTTCACACTGCTTAAAATGGGCGTCTACGATTAGACTCGGCGTATAGCTCACTCTGATAACGCCAGGCGACTCGTCCGTCTGGCGTTTTTGTTGCGGGGCTGGGCATGCGCTTGAGCTGGAGTATTTGTCGCCTCCTGCCGCCTCATGCAAAAATGTGTTGCTAATTTAGAAGCCTATTCAAGCGCGCCGAAGTCGTGCGTGCTGGCGTAGCATGAGCAAAAAATCAAGCAATGGAGGGTAACGTGGCAACATTGAAGACGCGAGAGCTCGAAGATTATTTTGAACGCATCGTACGCACGCGCGAAGGTGACCTACCTGGTCGTCGCAAAGGCGACGAATACTTGTCTCAAACCCATGCGCTCTACCATGGTGATCCTGCGCCCTGGGCTCTGACGCCAAAGATATTCGACAAGGATATGACGGCGATTCTTAAGGAGGCCGCCGAGCGCATGTACGGCATTATGGACAAGGTGACGCGGGCGTTTTGTTCCGATGCCTCCGTGCGTGCGTGGTTTCGCATGGATCCGGCTTTTGCTGACCTGTGCGCTATGGATGCCGGCTATGATTGCCAAATTCCCCTTGCGCGTGTTGATATCTTTCTTGACGAAGATGCCGGTTCGTATACGTTTTGCGAGCTCAATACCGACGGCAGTGCCGGAATGGTAGTGACCGATGCGGTCTGTCAGGCAGTGCGAATGACGCCTTCCTTTGAGGAGTTTGCATCCGACCACCCAGGCTTTCGGCAGTACGATTTGTGCGACGGCTGGATAGATGCATTGTTTGAGACCTATGCAGAGTGGGAGCTGACCCATCCTCTCCGCATCGAGGATAGTGCACGATCGGATGATGGATTTTGCGCTGGCAAGAGGTCCTATGCACCGCAATCAAAGATATATCCCGCTTCGGTGGCAATCGTCGACTATTCGGAAAGCATCGACTTGGAAGATGCGGCTCATTTTGTCGACCTTATGAGGCGACGGGGTGTGGTGGCGCGCTTTGCGGATGTGCGCGACCTGCGGATTGGCGAAGACGAGAGCGGTGCTAGGCGGCTGTGCGATGCCGCCGGTCCTATTGATTGCGTTTGGCGGCGCGCGGTGACCGGCGAGCTGTGGGATAAGCCGTGCGACGGACGCTCGGCCTTAATTGCGGCTGCCCAAGAAGGGCTCGCATGCGTCGTCGGCGGATTTAGAACGTGGCCGTGTGCGACTAAGACCGTATTTGCGTTTTTGTGGTCTCGGGCCGGTCAGTCCTTGTTGAGCCCGGAGGAGCAATCGTTTGTACGGGAGCATGTGCCCTATACCGAGATTCTGGATGAAAGCACCCAGTTGTCGCGATTTGCCGAAAAGGATCGGTGGATTGTCAAACCGTGCGGCGGCTACAATGCGGTTGGCGTTGTCGCTGGTTTGGATGTCGCGGAACGGGAATGGCCTCAGGTGCTTACTCGCGCTGCGGCCGCTGGGGCGATTGTACAGGAGTATGCTCAGCAGTATCAGACTCCCTGCTTGCGCGGAACGCTTGTCGATGGGCCGCATCGAGGAGAGGCGCCCAAAGGACTTGTGGATGATCTTGGTTTTGCGCCCGCTTCTAATATGGAAGGCTTGTATCTGTATCGCGGCCGTTTTGCGGGCGTGTACACACGTGTGGGCTTTGCCAACACCATAGGAGAGTGGACGAGCCGTTTGAACGTTGCGAGCTTTTTGAGGAATAGCCGTTTCTTGGGGAGCCTTCCGTGGTTGCGGCGTTCGACGTGACGGGGAGATTTTGGCGAAGCCGGCGAGTCCAGTTCTATCTGGCGTTTTTGTTGCGGGGCTGGGCGTACGCTTGAGTCGGAGTCCTCTCCATGCGCTACCATGACAGGCAACGAATTTGACGAACGACCCGCCGAGCTTGCCTCGGCGGGCTTTTGGCGTTGCAATGCCGGAGGAACAGCATGCTCATTCACCGTATAGCCGCGCAGCTCTATACTGCCGAGGCACTGCAGACCGTCGAGGCCGGGCTCGATTCTGGCGAGGACGTGACGCTGGCCGTGTCTCAGTCGGGCCGAACGCTTATGGCCGCCGCCCAGTTTGCGCGTCGTCCGCGCCCCACGGTCTACATCGTGAGTGGCGAGGATGCAGCCGATCGCGCCGCACGTAGTCTGGCCGCCTATGTGGGCCTGGCGCACGTGTGCCGCTTTCCCGAGCGCAAGGACTACCCTTGGCGCGAGCAGGCGCCCGACGACGCCGTGGTAGCCCAGCGCTGCGAGGCGCTCGGGCGCATCGTGCGCGGCGACAACTGCATCATGGTCGCCTCGGCTCGCGCGCTGCTGCGTTGCGTGCCACCAGTCGAGAGCCACTACTGGGAGTCCACGACCTTCGCGGTGGGCGAGGAGATTCCTTTTGACGAGGTGCCGCAGCGTCTGGTGGGCATGGGCTACACCAATGCCGGCGCCGCCGACGCGCCCGGCCTGTTCCGTGTGCACGGCGACACCGTCGAGGTGTTTCCCGCGCAGGAAAAGGCGCCCGTGCGCATTGAGTTCTTCGGCGACGAGATCGATCGCATCCGCCGCATGGTGAGTTCAACGGGCCAGACCATCGGCAACGAGGACAGCATCGAGATCTTCCCGTGCCGTGAGCTGGCGCTTACCGACGAGGCCGTCCACAACATGCATGTGGCGCTCTACCGCGCCAGCCAGGACGACAGCAAGTTGGCGGCGCTGCTCGAGATGGTGGATGCACGCATTGTCACGCCCGAGCTCGACCGCTTTTTGCCGGTGATGTACGGCCAGACCGTAAGCCCGCTGGCGCACGTGGGCGGCAAGGCGCTCGTGGTGCTGTCCGAGCCGCGCTCGCTGTTCGACGATTGCCTGCGCGCCTACGAGGATATCGAGGCCCGTGCCGGCGAGGCAGGGATTGACCGCCTGGACGGTCTGTACGTGCGCGCCCAACAGCTCGATTTTGGTGCCCAGCAGCGCCTGAACTATGTGAGCCTCATCCGTGCCGGCGGTGCGGTGACGGCCGAGCTCAAGATTGAGCAGCCTGCCATCGCAGGCTCGGACAACCGTTTTATGACGCGCATCCAGGAGGTCGTGGGCAAGCGCTATGCCTGCGTGTTTGCTATCCCCGACCGCGGCGCGCGTGAGTCGATGGAGCTCACCTTTGGCGACGAGGGCATTACCTTTGAGGAATCGCTGACCGCGGCGCCCGAAAATGCCGGCGTTATCGGCGAGCGCGTGCGCGTGGCAGCGGCGGATTCCGCCGACCGTGCCGCACGCCAGGAGGCCCATGCTTCCATTCGCGAGCGTAAGGCCGACGCGCTCAACGCCCGCTCGCTCGAGGCGGGCGCCGCGCAGGCTG
>CABUQY010000079.1 GCA_902493915.1 uncultured Collinsella sp. | reverse complement strand
AGACGGGCACCGCAGCCCTCACAGAACACGAACTCGGTGTGCTCGGGACCATCGCCCGGACCCACATAGGCGTTGCAGTAGGGGCAGAACGAGGCGCCGTCCTCGATAGTCTTAAGGCAATGCGGGCAGATCACGGCATCCTCTTTTCGAAGCAATTCAAACAATCGAGGTTAGAGCATAACATCGCCACGGCCCCACAGGAACAAGGCACCAATTCAACATCGCCAGGGCGCGTAGCTACTTCTTCTTTTTGCTTGGCATCGAGACTTTGATGCCTTGGGCGGACTTGGTCACGCGAGAGCGCTTGGCTCCGGTACTCTTCTTTTTCTTGGGCTGGGCCTGGGCCACGCCCTCAAGTGCGCGGGCCTCGGCCTCGCGAGCGGTGCGATCTTCGCGGCGCTGCGCCATGTCGGCGGCGACGCGCTTGGCAAAACGCTCGGCCGTCGAACCCGTCGAGCTCACCTTGCCGCCACCGCGACCCAGGTGAACGCGCACACCACGGCCAAAACCAGTTGCGGCATGACGACGACGCGGCTTGAGCGAATCCATCATCGTGGCGAGCTTAAAGAACACCGAGCAGGTAAAGATCACGATGACAGCCAAGATAACCATCTGGCCTATCGACAGGTTGGCAATAGACAGCAGCTCCGGGAATCCGATAACGCCCACCAGGATGCCGGCGACTACAAACACAAAGAGCACCACACGTAAGGGCGTGAGAGGCTGCGAGATGTGCCAGATCAGGCTGACGCTCGCCGCGCACGACGTAAGCAGGCACATCGTAGACAGCGTGAGCTGGCTAAAGCCAAACACGCGCGCCACAAAGATATCGAGCGCCGCAGCCAAAATGACTGCAATCGACGCCGGCAGCGCACGCTTGAGTACGTTCGTCAAAAATGACCCCTTCACGCGAGCATTGTTGGGCTCCAAACCCAGCACAAAGCCCGGCGCGCCGATGCAGAAGAAGTTGATGAGTGTCATCTGGATGGGCCCGAAGGGGTACGGCGGCAGTGCAATGCACAGCGCCGCCAGGCCCATCGAGAACAGCGTCTTGGTCAGGAACAGCGAGGCCGAACGCTGCAGGTTGTTGATGGAGCGACGGCCCTCGGCCACCACGGCGGGCATCGAGGCAAAGTCGTTGTCGACGAGTACGATCTCGGCCACGTTACGTGCGGCATCGGAGCCAGCCGCCATGGCCACGGAGCAGTCGGCCTCCTTGAGCGCCAGCACGTCGTTGACGCCGTCGCCCGTCATGGCCACGGTGTGCTCGCGGCGCTTGAGCGCCTGCACGAGCTCGCGCTTCTGCTGCGGGGTCACACGACCAAAGACATGGTAGCGGTCCACTGCGGCATCGAGCTTGGCCGGCGTATCGAGCGTCGTGGCGTCCACATAAGCGTCCGCCCCCGGCACGCCCACCACGCGCGCGATCGACGACACTGTACGCGGGTCGTCGCCGCTGATCACGTTGAGGGTCACGCCCTGCTCGTTAAAGTAGCCGATGGTCTCGGCCGCCGAGGTACGAATCTCGTCGCGGATGGTCACAAAGCCCACGGGCTCGGCCTCGCCCACCATATCGCCATCGGGCGTAAAGCCGTCCACGCGCGCCACCACGAGCACGCGGCAGGTATCGGCAAGCTCGGCGACACGGTTCTCGACCTGGGCAAAAACACGATCAGAGAGCACAAACTGCGCCGCACCCATCACATAGGAGCCCTGCGCAAACGAAGCGCCACTCCATTTTTTAGACGACGAGAATGGAATGACCGACAGCGGCTCAGACACCTCGACCGGGCGATCGGCGTAATAGTTGAGCAGCGCCTGGCAGGTCTCGTTGGCATCGGCCGAAGTCGCACGCGCGACGTTAGCCAGCGCAAAATCGAGCACCGTGGTATCGACGGGAACGGCCGCCTCGTCCGAGCCGGCGCCTAGGCTCACGCCCTCAACCGGCAGCGGATACGTGCCCTCGACCTCCATGCGGCCCGACGTGATGGTGCCCGTCTTGTCCAGGCACAGCACGTCGACGCGAGCGAGTGTCTCGATGCAGTAGAGCTGCTGCGCCAGCACCTTGCGGCGAGCCAGGCGCACCGTGGCGATGGCGAGCACCGACGAGGTCAGCAGCACCAGGCCTTGCGGGATCATGCCCAGCAGGGCGCCCACCGTGGACAGCAGCGCCGACGAAGGCACATGACCAGCCAACAGCTCGGAGAAACACCACGAAAGCGCGCTATCGCCCGGGGTTCCCGCGGCATCCCACAGTTCGCTCACACTCGAGGCAAACAACGCCAAACCGAGCGGGATCATGATGATGCTCGCAAAGCGAACGATGGCGTTAAGCGCGTTCATGATCTCGGAATTAACCTTTTTGACGTACTTGGCCTCGTTATTAATTTTGGCCACGTAGTTGTCGGCGCCGACATGGATCACGCGGGCGCGCAGCAGGCCCGAGTCGATAAAGCTGCCGCTCATGAGCTCGGAACCGGGCTGTTTCTTAATAAGGTCGCTCTCGCCCGTCAGCAGACTCTCGTTCACGAGCGCCTCGCCCGAAACCACCACGGCGTCGGCGGGAATCTGGTCGCCGCGCCCCAGGCGGATGATGTCGTCGAGCACGATCTGGTCCAGGTCGAGCTCCACCTCGGCGCCGTCGCGCACCGCGATGGCCTTCTTGGAGGTCAGCAGCGTGAGCTTATCGACCATCTTCTTGGAACGCATGGACTGGATGACGCCAATAGCGGTATTGAGGAACACCACGAACAGGAACGTCAGATTCTTAAACGAACCGGTCAAAATGACCAGGAACGCCAAGATCACGTCGATCAAATTGAACAACGTGCAGAGGTTCTCGATGATGAGCTCTTTGACCGACTTGGTCTTGAGCTCCATGTTGCGGTTGATCTTACCGGCGGCGATGCGCTCCTCGACCTCGGCGGTCGAGAGTCCGCGCTCGATATCCGTTGCTGCCATACCACGTCCCATCACGTCGCGTCGGTATAAGAAAAACCGCCCGGACCATGCGAGGTTCGGACGGTCTTACGTTCGATGGTGCCCCATGTTGGATTCGAACCAACGGCCTTCTGCTCCGGAGGCAGACGCTCTAATCCCCTGAGCTAATAGGGCCAACGTTTGGCATTATACCCAAGTGCACCACGGGCTATCAAAATAAAAGAAAAAGCTTTGCAATTACGTGGGAGACGCGGTGCAACGGCCCACTTTAGAAGGCAAAAGCGAGTCAGATAGTATAAACTTTCATGCACCATATATACACGGCTCGCAATGCGGGCCGTTTTTGCAAAAGTTATCCATCGAGGTGAGAGGCACACCATGATTGCAATTCTAAAGCAGAGCGCCAGCGACGAGGCCGTCAGCCATATCGTCAGCTGGATTGAGAAAAAAGGCCTGAAGACCGACGTCTCGCGCGGCGAGAACGAGACGATTATCGGCCTGGTGGGCGATACGACCAAGATCGACCCGTTCCTGCTCGAGTCCATGGATGTCGTCGAGCGCGTGCAGCGCGTCTCCGAGCCGTTCAAGCGCGCAAATCGCAAGTTCCACCCCGAGGACTCCGTCATCGACTGCGGCCACGGCGTCAAGATCGGCGGCGACCAGTTCCAGGTCATCGCCGGTCCCTGCTCCGTCGAGGGCGAGAACCTCATCCGCATCGCACGCCGCGTAAAGGCCGCCGGCGCCACGATGCTGCGCGGTGGCGCCTACAAGCCCCGCACCTCCCCCTACGCCTACCAGGGTATGGGCCCCGCCGGGCTGGACCTGCTATGCGAGGCGTCTGCCGAGCTCGACATGCCGATCGTCACCGAGATCATGGACCCGCGCGACGTGCAGGTCTTCCTTGACAAGAAGATTGACGTCATGCAGATCGGCGCCCGCAACGCCCAGAACTTCCCCCTGCTCAAGGAGGTCGGCAAGACCCAGACCCCGATCCTGCTCAAGCGCGGCATGTCCGGCACGATCGATGAGCTGCTTATGGCAGCCGAGTACATCATGAGCGAGGGCAACGACAACGTCATCCTTTGCGAGCGCGGTATCCGCACCTTCGAGACCCGCACCCGCAACACCTTCGACCTCAACGCCGTGCCGGTGCTGCACCACCTGTCGCACCTGCCTGTCGTCGCCGACCCCAGCCACGCCACCGGCTACACCCGCTACGTTGAGCCCATGGCGCTCGCCGCGACCGCCTGCGGTGCCAACGGCCTGGAGATCGAGGTCCACGACGAGCCGAGCCGCGCCTGGTCCGACGGCGCCCAGGCCCTCACCCCCGATCAGTTCGACGACACCATGCGCCGCATCCGAGCCATCCGCGAGGT
Source organism: uncultured Collinsella sp. (assembly GCA_902493915.1). GTDB lineage: Bacteria > Actinomycetota > Coriobacteriia > Coriobacteriales > Coriobacteriaceae > Collinsella. The sequence goes on along the minus strand of CABUQY010000079.1, from coordinate 3,219 downwards.
TGTCTGCCAAGAGACCATGGAGTAGCTGATGGGTACGGTGAGAAACGCGCGCGTTAACCAGGGCGGCCCCAAGTGCGCCGGCATCGTCGGCCTTGGCCTCATCGGCGGTAGCTTTGCCCGCGGCTATGCGCAGGCGGGCGTCCGCGTGCTGGCCTGGGACCCCGATGACGATGTCATGACGGCCGCCAGCATGGGCACTGTCGCCGGAGAGCTCAACGGCAAGACACTCGGCGAATGCGACATCATCGTCCTGGCTTGCTATCCCGAGGCATGCATCGAATGGCTCGAGGCGCATGCCCAGGCACTCGCCGACGCCACCGACACCGACGCCATCATGGGTCCCGTGGTGATCGACACCGTGGGCGTCAAGGGCATTGTGTGCGAGCGCGCCTTTGAGCTTGCCCGCGAGCACGGCTTTTACTTTGTGGGCGCGCACCCCATGGCGGGCACCCAGTTCTCAGGCTACGCTCACTCCCGTGCCGACCTGTTCCAGGGCGCCCCGCTCGTGCTCGTGCCACCCGCGGTGGACGATGCGCTCAAGCTGGAGCTTTTGGGCCAGGTGCGCGAGATGGTGCGCCCCTTGGGCTTTGGCAAGTTCAGCGTGACCAGCGCCGCCGAACACGACCGCGTCATCGCCTTCACGAGCCAGCTTGCGCACGTGGTATCCAACGCCTACGTCAAGAGCCCCACCGCCCAGGTCCACCACGGCTTTTCGGCCGGAAGCTACCGCGATCTCACCCGCGTGGCGCACCTCAATCCTCAGATGTGGTCCGAGCTTATGATCGACGACGCCAATGCGCTCGCCTTCGAGATCGACCACCTGATCGAGTCGCTTGGCGCCTACAGCCGCGCCCTTAAGGACCGCGACCAACGCTATCTGGAGAATCTCCTTGCCGAGGGCGACCGCATCAAGCGCGCGCTCGACGACGAGGCCTCCCACTAGACCACCTATCACGCCAGGTCGAAAGGACCGAAGCTTATGGCGATTACCATCGATATCGACACCGCACGCCCCTACCAGGTGCATGTTGGCACGTTTTTGCTGGAGCAGGCGGGGCCGCTCGTGCGCGCCACTGCCGGCGGCGCCAAGGCCGTCATCGTGACGGACACCAACGTGGGCCCGCTCTACCAGATGCCCGTTAAGCAGAGCCTGGAGGCGTCAGGCTACGAGGTGAGCATCTGCACCTTCGAGGCCGGCGAGGCCCATAAGCGCGCCGAAACCTATGTTGCCATTTTGGAGTTTGTGGCCGAGCACGAGCTTTCGCGCTCCGACGTGATCGTGGCACTCGGGGGCGGCGTCGTGGGCGATGTGGCGGGCTTTGTGGCCGCCACCTACATGCGCGGCTGCAAGTTTGTGCAGATCCCGACGAGCCTGCTCGCCATGGTGGATTCGTCGGTGGGCGGCAAGACCGCCATCGACCTGGCTGCCGGCAAGAACTTGGCCGGCGCCTTTTGGCAGCCGAGCGTGGTTATCGCTGACGTGGGGTGCCTGGCCACCCTCACGCCCGAGCAGTTCGCCGACGGCTGCGGCGAGGTCGTCAAGCACGCCGTGATCGCCGACCCGGAGCTTTTCGCCGAGCTGGAGAAGACCCCGCTCACGCTGGAGCTGCTCAACCGCGATGTGGCCCGCGTAGCACTCATCATCGCCCGCAACATCGACATCAAGCGCGCCGTGGTCGTCGCCGACGAGCACGAAACCAACCAGCGCAAGCTGCTCAACTTTGGACACAGCGCCGGACACGCCGTCGAAGCCTGCGAGCACTTTGAGCTCGGGCACGGCAACTGCGTGTCGATCGGTATGGGCATCATCACGCGCGCCGCGGCCCTGCACGGCGCCTGCGATGCTGCACTGCCCGGTCGTATTGAGGAGCTCTGCGCCCGCCATGGCCTCAAGACCCGCTGCGACCTAGATGCCGATGCCGTCTTTGCCGAGGCGCTCCACGACAAGAAGCGCGCGGGCGACACCATCGACCTGGTGATTCCGCACGGCATTGGCCGCTGCAGCATCGACCGCACGCCGCTTTCCACTTTCCACGAACTCATTGCCGAGGGCCTCGGCCAGAAGGGAGACGCATCCGCATGCTAGCCCGCATCACCCCGTCCCCGCTTAAGGGCGCCGTTCCTGCCATCGCGTCCAAGTCGATGGCGCACCGTCTCATCATCTGCGCTGCGCTTGCCAACGGCGAGACACACGTCGCCTGTAACACCACCTGCGCCGACATCGAGGCTACGGTGCGTTGCCTTACGGCCCTGGGTGCTCGCATCGAGACCGTCGAGGACGGCTTCCAGGTCCACCCCACCATGAAGAGCATTGAATTTGGCCTGCTCAAGGCCCTTGCCGGTGGCACGCTCGACTGCGGCGAGAGCGGCTCCACGCTGCGTTTTATGTTGCCCGTCGCCTGCGCGCTGGGCGCAGAAGCAACTTTTGTGGGTCAGGGACGCTTAGGCGCCCGCCCGCTGTCCCCGCTCTCGGACGAGATCATCGCCGCCGGCTGCGACCTGCAGGGCCTGGGCGGTTTTCCGCTCAAGACGAGCGGACGCATGCGCCCGGGCACTTTCGTGCTGCCGGGCAACGTGAGCTCGCAGTATATCTCCGGCCTGCTGCTGGCAGCCCCGCTGCTGGCCCAGCCCTCCTGCGTGCAGGTGACCGGCCTCATCGAGAGCCGCCCTTACATCAACCTGACAATCCAGGCCATGAAGGCCTTTGGCGTCGAGGTCAACGTCGAGCGCATTCCGGCCAAGGACGGCCAGCCCGAGGTCACGAACTTCCGCGTGAGCAGCGGCTCGTACCGCACGCCCGGCAGCGTAGCCGTCGAGGGCGACTGGTCCAACGCCGCCTTCTGGCTGTGCGCCGGCGCCATCGGCACCGACCCCATCACCGTCGAGGGCGTGTCGCTGAGCTCCGCACAGGGCGACCGCAACGTGCTCGCCGCGCTTTCGCGCTTTGGTGCCCGCATCGTGCGCTCCACCAACGCCGCCACCGTGCAGTCCGACAAGCTCGCCGGCTTTGAGATGAGTGCCCACGACATTCCCGACCTGGTGCCCGTTATCTCGGCCGTGGCCTCGCTGGCACAGGGCCGCACCTTTATCCGCGATTGCGCCCGTCTGCGCATCAAGGAATCCGACCGTCTGGCCACCACCACCCGCGAGCTCACCGCGCTGGGCGCGCAGGTGCGCATTGCCGGTGACGACCTCATCATCAAGGGTGTCGATGCCTTT
>CABUQY010000078.1 GCA_902493915.1 uncultured Collinsella sp. | reverse complement strand
TGTGAAACACCCGTGCACCCCCGCCGTTAAAAACCGTGCTAAAACTAGCAGACGGCGTAGTCCTGGGGCTCGCGGCCGTAGTAGGCGTCCAGGTAGAGCTCCTTGATCTCGCTCATGAGCGGGTAGCGCGGGTTAGCGCCGGTGCACTGGTCGTTGAATGCCTGCTCGGTCATCTCGTCGAGGGTGTCGAGGAAGTACTGCTCGTCAACACCGTAGTCGGCGATGGTCTTCTTGACGCCGATGAAGTCCTTGAGCTCCTCGAGCTTCGTGATGAAGTTCTCGAAGACCTCCTTGTCGTCCTTGCCCTCGATGCCGCAGTACTTGGCCATCTCGGCGTAGTTGTGCAGCGCGTTGGGGTAAGGATACTGGGAGAAGGTACCCATCTTGACGGGAGCCTCGGCGGCGTTGTAGCGCATGACGCGGGTCAGGATGACGGCGTTTGCGAGGCCGTGAGGCAGGTGATGGAAAGCGCCGAGCTTGTGGGCCATGGAGTGGTTGAGGCCCAGGAAGGCGTTGGCGAAGGCCATACCGGCCATGCAGGAGGCGTTGTGCATCTCCTCGCGGGCATGCGGGTCCTTGGCGCCGTTCGTGAAGCTGGAGGGCAGGTTCTCGAAGACGAGCTTAGCAGCGCGCTCGGAGAGGCCCTTGGTGTAGTCGGAAGCCATGATGGAGACGTAGGACTCGATGGCGTGGGTCATGACGTCGATGCCGGAGGCAGCGGTCAGGCCGCGCGGGGCGGTCATGCAGTTGTCGGCGTCGACGATAGCCATGTTGGGGAGCAGCGCGTAGTCGGCGAGCGGCCACTTGATGCCGGTCTCCTTGTCGGTGATGATGGCGAACGGCGTGCACTCGGAACCGGTGCCCGAAGAGGTCGGGACGGCGACGAAGTAGGCCTTCTTGCCCATCTCGGGGAAGGTGAAGATACGCTTGCGGATGTCCATGAAGTCCATGGCCATGTCCTCAAACTTGCACTCGGGGTGCTCGTACATCATCCACATGATCTTGCCGGCGTCCATAGCGGAGCCACCGCCGACGGCGATGATGACGTCCGGCTCAAAGAGAGCCATCTGCTTGGCGCCGCGACGTGCGCACTGCAGCGACGGATCGGGCTCGACGTCGTAGAAGCAGTCGTGGGCGATGCCCATCTCGTCGAGCTTGGCCTCGATGGCGCGGGTGTTGCCATTCTTGAAGAGGAACTGGTCGGTGACGATGAAGGCGCGCTTCTTGCCCATGACGTTGCCAAGCTCGTCGAGGGCGACGGGCGTGGAACCCTTCTTGAAGTAGACCTTCTCGGGAGCGCGGAACCACAGCATGTTCTCACGGCGCTCGGCCACAGTCTTAACGTTGATCAAGTGCTTCACCCCAACGTTCTCGGAGACGGAGTTGCCGCCCCAGGAGCCGCAGCCCAGGGTCAGAGACGGCTTCATGCCAAAGTTGTACAGGTCACCGATGCCGCCGTGCGAGGACGGGGTGTTGATGACGATACGGCAGGCCTTCATGACGTGCTCGAACAGGCTGATCTTCTCGGCCTGGGCAGGGTGCACGTACAGAGAGGCGGTGTGGCCCGGGCCACCGGCGAGCACCAGGTGCTCGGCCTTGTCGACGGCCTCCTGGAAGTCCTTGGCGTGATACATGGCCAGGACCGGGGAGAGCTTCTCGTGGGAGAACTCCTCCTTGGCGGGGTCGGTGGAGGTGACCTCGGCGATCAGGATCTTGGTCTTGGCAGGAACCTCGATGCCGGCGAGCTCGGCGATCTTGGCGGCAGCCATGCCGGGGATGCGGTGATCGAGGGCACCGTTCTTGAACATGGCGGCACGCAGGGCCTCCATCTCGGCACCCTGCTTGACGAAGTAGCAGCCGCGCTTCTGGAACTCGGCCTTAACCTGGTCATAGATGGTGTCGATGACGGTCACGGACTGCTCGGAAGCGCAGATCATGCCGTTGTCGAAGGTCTTGGAGTGGATGATGGAGTTGACGGCGAGCAGCACGTCAGCGGTGTCGTCGATGACGACCGGGGTGTTACCGGCGCCAACGCCCAGGGCGGGCTTGCCCGAGGAGTAGGCGGCCTTGACCATGCCCGGGCCACCGGTGGCGAGGATGATGTCGACGTCGCGCATGACCATGTTGGTCAGCTCGATGGAGGGGACATCGACCCAGCCGATGATGCCCTCGGGGGCGCCGGCCTTGACGGCGGCGTCAAGCACGAGCTTGGCGGCGGCGATGGTGCACTTGGCGGCAGCCGGGTGCGGGGAGATGATGATAGCGTTGCGGGTCTTCAGGCTGATCAGCGTCTTGAAGATCGCGGTGGAGGTGGGGTTGGTCGTCGGGATGACGGCGCCCACGATGCCGATGGGCTCGGCGATCTTGGTGATGCCGTAAGCCTCGTCGCGCTCCAGGACACCACAGGTCTTGGTGTTCTTGTAAGCGTTGTAGATGTACTCTGCGGCGTAGTGGTTCTTGATGACCTTGTCCTCAAGAACGCCGCGGCCGGTCTCCTCGATGGCCATCTTCGCCAACGGGATACGAGCCTTGTTGGCGGCCATGGCGGCCTCATAGAAGATCTTGTCGACCTGCTCCTGCGTGTACGTAGCAAAAAGCGCCTGGGCCTCTCGCATCTGAGCGAGCTTAGCCTCAAGCGCCTCTACGTTGTCCACAATTGCGGGAGTAGTGTTTTCCGGTGACTTTTTCACCATTTGTGTCTCCTTGCGATCGGAGATTTACCCTACAAGATGCATGATAGCAAGAAATAAATCGGTGAACGGTCAGATTCCCGTAAAAGACAAACTAAAACGCTTCAATAAACTGAAACGTTTTAACTAAAACTACTTGCCTGCTCCACCGCCCCGCTCATTGGGGACAGGCTTACATGAGTGCTTATACTCATTTGGGACAGACATCGTTTTGCCATTTTGCCGTTCTGGGCCTTTTTTGCCGCTCATTGGATATAAATAGATCACAGGCTCAGCATTTCGCGTTCCTTCTCTCCTTTTAGGTGTTGCCTGTTCAGTTTTTGAAAGGAGAGATTATGCCCCGATGCGCCCGCGCCGTTTCGCTCACCGGCTATTACCACGTCTTTGACCGTGGCAACTCCAAACAGATTATTTTTGAAGATGACTCTGACCGATATCGTTTCTTATCGGACATCTCGGACAGGTTTGCACGCCATAAAGTGGCAGTGTTGGCTTGGTGCCTTATGGACAACCACTTCCATTTGATGGTTGATGACCCATATGACAACCTTTCAAAGGCAATGCAGTGCGCACTGACGGCGTATGCTAAGTATTTCAATGGGAAAACGGGAAGAACGGGCCATCTGTTTGACAATCGCTATTCGCGTGTTGCGGTTGAGTCGGACACACAGGCGGTGCAGCTACTCGATTATATCCATCTCAATCCTGTGAAAGGTGCGATCGACTCTCTCGAAGCATACCGCTGGTCAAGCTTTAGGGCATACCAGCTGGGCTACGATCCCTTTGACATCTGTGACGTGGCCCCTATGCTCGATATTGTCGGGGGGTCTCGTCGCTATTGTGAGCATCTTAAGGAAGTTGCCGGGCGGATCTGGTCAGTTGAGATTCTTCCACGCCGACGGATCCTCGATGAGGATGCTCTTTCCGTTGCGCGCGAAGTCCTTCCGAGCATAGATCCTGCGCTGCTCAAGGCCCTGCCACGCCCCGATCTTGATGCGTGTCTGCTGAGGCTTAGGCGGGCACATCTCACGGTCAAGCAAATTGCCCGTATCACCGGCATCGGCGCTACAAGCGTAACCAAGGCCACCGCGGGCTGGAACGAGGCGGCGTGAGGCAGGGGCCGAACCGCTGCTGGCATGCGTTACGTCTGTCCCCAATGCGTGAAAACACTCATGTAAGTCTGTCCCCAATGAGTGCAAAAAGGCGCCCTCCGTAGGGGAGGGCGCCTTTGGTAAGTTCTATGTGAACGCGAGGTCTTTGACCCGGAGAGTCCGAGGTACTTGTTGGTAAGACCTTATTTAGGAGCGCGCAACCTTGCCGGACTTGAGGCAGGTGGAGCAAACGTTCATCTTGCGACGGTGACCATCGACGACGACGTAGACGCGCTGGATGTTGGGGCGGAACTTACGGTTGGTGACGCGGTGAGAGTGGCTGATGGAGCGACCGGCAACGGGGTGCTTACCGCAAACTTCGCAAACTTTGGACATAACTGACCCTCCTTGGGCGACAAACGAACATGTCGCGTTAACAAACAAGCCTGAACTATAGCACAGAAGCAGCTCCCTGTGCGTAATCTACACAGAGATATTCCTCTTTTGGCGATAGTGCTCACGCCACGGCCCTGGACGTAGATCCGATTTGCGTGCAGCAGAGGGGATTATGCCAGCTCGTGCGCGCGTTTTCAAGCTCGTCCCACAAATATATATAGGTTTATGGAGCATTGGGCTCCGTTTACGGATTGCTCTGTATTTATGCTCGCAATTAAGCTCGAGGTTGGCTACACTATCCCTTGACCATTAAAGGGGTACGAGATACCCACATGGAATTACATTGCTGCCAAAGAGCAGCCCTTCCTGTGGGTGTCTGGTCCGCTTTGAGCGGTCGGGCATCTATTTTTTTGACTGTGTCAGCAGTCAAGACATGTGAGGAAGGAGATCGATGGGCACGACTTCCCCCAAGGCGGTCATCATGGACGAGACCGCCGTCAACCGAGCGATGACCCGCATCGCGCACGAGATTCTCGAGCGCAACGAGGGCTGTGAAGACCTCGCTCTGGTCGGCATCGTCACGCGCGGCGACCTTCTGGCAAAGAAGCTCGCCGAGGAGATCAAGGAGATCGAGGGCGTCGACGTTCCGCTCGGCAGCCTGGACATTAGCTTCTACCGCGATGACTATGCGACCAATTTCGCTCCCGCGATCCACGCTACCAACATTCCCTTCAGCGTCGACGGCAAGCGCGTCGTGCTGGTGGACGACATCCTGTACACGGGTCGCACCATCCGCGCCGCTCTCGACGCCGTTATGGACCTGGGCCGTCCGAGCCGCATTGAGCTGGCAGTCCTCGTTGACCGCGGCCACCGCGAGCTCCCCATCTCGCCGGACTTTGTCGGCAAGAACGTTCCCTCGTCGCATGAGGAGAACGTGCACCTATATATGAAGGAAGTCGACGGCCACACCGCCGTCGAGATTAACGACGTCGCGCCGGGTTCCCACGTGGGCTCCGCGCCGCTGGGAGGTGAGTAGTACCGTGGCGTTCAACCATAAGCACCTGATCGACATTACCGAGTACTCCGAAGAGGACATCAAGCTCATCCTCGAGACCGCCAAGGCGTTCTCCGAGGTCAACGAGCGTGCGATCAAGAAGGTCCCCACGCTCAAGGGCAAGACCATCGTCAACATGTTCAACGAGCCCTCGACGCGCACCCGCAGCTCCTTCGAGCTCGCCGAGAAGCGTCTTTCGGCCGACAGCCTTAACTTTGGTGGCTCCTCGACCTCCACGGTCAAGGGCGAGAGCCTCGTCGACACCGTCGAGACCCTCAACGCCTATAAGATCGACTGCATTGTCGTGCGCGATAAGCACGCCGGCGCTCCCTACATCGTCACGCAGAACTCGCCCGCAAGCGTCATCTGCGCCGGTGACGGCAAGCACAACCATCCCACGCAGGCCCTGCTCGACCTGTACACCATCTGGGAGCACAAGGGTGACTTCCACGGTCTGAAGGTCGCCGTCGTCGGCGATATCGCCCACTCCCGCGTCTGCGGCTCGCTGATCCCCGCCCTTAAGATCATGGGCTGCGAGACCTACGCCGTCGCCCCCGGCACGCTGCTGCCGCCGGCGCCCGAGGTTCTGGGCTGCGACCACGTGACGAGCGACCTCGATTCCGTCCTGCCCGAGCTGGACGTCGTCTACATGCTGCGCGTGCAACAGGAGCGCCTCGAGGGTGCCCCGTTCCCGACCATTCGCGAGTACCGCAAGCTCTTCGGCCTGACCAAGGACCGCGAGAAGCTCATGAAGCCCGACGCGATCATCTGCCACCCGGGCCCCATCAACCGCGGCGTCGAGTTCGATTCCTATATGGCCGACCACCCGCAACGCTCCGTCATCCTGGAGCAGGTCTACGCCGGTATCTGCGTGCGTATGGCTATCCTGTATCTGCTGCTTGGAGGTGCCGATAATGGCCTTGCTTCTTAAGAATGCCCACGTCGTCGACCCGTCCGTCGAGCTTGACGGTGTCGTTGACGTCCTGATTGACGGCGACAAGATCGCCGAGGTCGGCGAGAATCTCGCCGTCGAGGGAGCCGAGGTCCGCGACCTTTCCGGCAAGTACCTCGTCCCCGGCCTGGTGGATATGCACGTTCACCTTCGCGAGCCCGGCTACGAGGTCAAAGAGGACATCGAGAGCGGCACCCGCGCAGCTGCCAAGGGCGGCTTTACCGGCGTGTGCGCCATGCCCAACACCGATCCCGTCACCGATAACGGCACTGTCGTGGAGTTCGTCAAGTCCCGCGCTGCCGAGGTCGGTCACTGCCGCGTCTATCCGTCGGGCGCCATGACCCGCGGTCTTAAGGGCGAGGCCATGTCCGAGATGGGCGATATGGTCGCCCACGGCGCCGTCGCCTTCACCGACGACGGCCGCGGCGTGCAGGGCGCAGGCATGCTCCGTCGCTGCATGGACTACGGCAAGATGTTCGGCAAGGTCTTTATGAGCCACTGCCAGGACGAGGACCTGGTCGGTCACGGCCAGATCAACGAGGGCAAGGTCTCGACCCGTCTGGCCCTCGAGGGCTGGCCGGCTGCCGGCGAGGAGCTCCAGATCGCCCGCGACATCGAGATCGCCAAGCTGACCGGTGCCAAGCTGCACATCCAGCACATCTCCACCGCCCATGGTCTGGAGATCGTGCGTGCCGGTAAGGCTGCTGGCGTTCAGGTTACCTGCGAGGCTACCCCGCACCACATGTTCCTGACCGAGAACGACCTGGACGAGACCTACAACACCTCGCTCAAGGTCAATCCGCCGCTGCGTACCGAGGAAGATGCTGAGGCCATCCGTCAGGGCGTCATCGACGGCACCGTCGACGCTATCGTCACCGATCACGCTCCCCACACCCCGTGGGAGAAGGCCCGCGAGTTCGAGCTTGCGCCCTTTGGCATGATCGGCCTCGAGACCTCCCTGTCGCTCGTACTCACCGAGCTGGTCAACACGGGCAAGATGAGCGTGGGCCGCATGGTTGAGCTCATGGCTATCAAGCCGCGTGAGATTCTGGGCCTCGACCAGGTTCAGGTCAAGGCGGGCTCCGTTGCCGACCTGACCGTGTTCGACCCCTCTGCCACCTGGACGGTCGGCGAGGACGGTTACGAGTCGCGCGCCGAGAACTCCGGTTTTGCCGGCCGCACGCTTACCGGTCGTGCCACCGATGTGTTTGTCGGCGGTAAGCAGACGCTCGCCGACGGCTGCATCTGCTAGCATAGCCTTATCGCTTTTGTGCGCGGTGCCCTTGCGGTGCCGCGCTTTCTGTTCGTTTTGACCATGCAATCGCATGGGGGATTGGAGCGTCTATGCCCACACCTTCCACTGCACGCATGCACGACTTCGAGGTCGTCTCGAACCAG
>CABUQY010000077.1 GCA_902493915.1 uncultured Collinsella sp. | reverse complement strand
GTCACATCGACCATAACCTGACCGGCCATCTTGTACAGCTCGTCATCGGAAGGAACCGTGTCAAGCGCAGCGACCTTCTCCTGATACTGGGTGGAGAAGTCCTCGACGATCTTGTTCATAGACTTGCAGGTGATGGAGACCTCGGCGGTCGCGACACCCTTGTCTTCGTCGACCGTCACGTCGCCGATCTTGTAGTCAAAGCCCTCGAGATAGGTCTTGGCATACTCCTTGGGATCGATACCCAGCTGCTCGAACTCGTCGCCCGAAGCCTCCTCCAGACCAGAGAGGAAGTCGTCGCCACCGTTCTTGACCTCGTCAAACTGAGTCGTAAGATCCTCGGTGATGAGCTCCTCAACCGAAGGACCTCCACAGCCGGAAAGCACGACCACACATGCAACCAAGACGGCCATGAGGGGTGCAAGCAGCAGCTTCTTTTTCATGTTGTTCCTCCCAATGAGCGGCACTGCGCTTCCCAGACGCGGCGCACGTTGTAATAAGTAAGCCCATACTATCCGCTTATGAACACCCTCGGCAACGCGAAGGCACGGTCGGTTCGTTTTAGCGTCCGAACGGTTTGCAAGCCCGCCCAACGTGCAATAAAACGCTTTCCCGCGGTGCAATAAAAAAGGTGGCCGGAAAACCCGACCACCCTTGCACATCCTTTGGATGCCGCAATTTACTTGCGGACGACCTTAACGATGGCGTCACCGGCGGCGACAGCGGAGTCGGCCTCGACGGCGAGTTCGACATCGGCAAACTCGGCGGTGTTGGACACGGCCACGACGACGCAGTCCTTGTAACCGGCAGCAGCGATCTTGGCACGGTCGATCTTGAGAATGGGCTGGCCGGCCTTCACGACGTCGTCGGCCTTGACGAAGCCCTCGAAGCCGTCGCCGTTCATGTTGACGGTATCGACGCCAACGTGCACCAGAACCTCGATGCCGCTATCGGACTGCAAGCCCACGGCGTGACCCATGGTGACGGTCACCTTACCGTCGCAGGGAGCGTAGACCAGATCGTCCTCGGGCCACACGGCACAGCCCTTGCCCAGAACCTCGCCACCAAAGACGGGATCGGGCACGTCGGCCATCTTGATGACCTTGCCCTTGACGGGCGAGCACAGCACGTCGGCGCCAGCAGAAGCAGAGATGGAGGCCGGAGCAGCGGCAGCCGCGGGCTCAGCCTTCTTCTTGAACATGTCAAACAGACCCATACGTTTTCTCCTCTTGATTAAGCGCAACGTTGTGCGCATGCCTACGGTAATTATAGTGCCAAATGGTTCAAATGCTAAGGTGGGGACTCGAATCGCGAGCCCTTCCCGGTAGTGCTCGTGGGACGAGCATCTCCTTTGCATCGCTGGTCGATAAGCCGAGTATCGCCTGCGCACGGGACGGGCAGAAGCGGGTGCACCAAACCCGATACTTCTTTTCGCTCTCGAGTCCTGCCGCCGCCTTGTCCCTAACACTTCCTGACACCGACCGAAACGTGCCAAAATAAACCCGTCCCTTTTTGGCAGGTTTGGCGAGTGTGGATTTTTGGACGCTTAACTAGCGAACGTGGATAATCTCCCACTTTGAGGCCGTCACCGAGCCAAAAACGGGAGATTATCCGCTCTCATTTTGGATAACCCCCCTGTACCAAGCCGAGCTCCATGGTCAAGTAATAACGACTTCTCATCATTAGATTGTTTACATCAATTCTAATAACTATTTAATCCTTAAACTCGTTATTAGAATTGATATGATTAGCCTAATAACGAGTTTCCGGCACTAAAGATATGGAAGGCGCGATGCAAATCGAGGAGAACGGCCAGGGAACGCTCCGCAATAATCTATCGGGGAAATTGGCTTACTATTCGTTTTTTCCAACGCCCTTGCAATCATTGAGGCAGCTAAACCTCACCGAGGAAACCTATCGCACGCTTTCCGCATGCTCACGAAAGCTTGGAGAGCTTGAAGGCATGCTCTACTTTGTTCCCAACGCCGACATGTATCTGGCAATGTACGTGCGCAAAGAAGCGCTCCTTTCTTCGCAAATTGAGGGAACCCAGTGCACGTTTGACGACCTACTTAGTCCATCGCAAACACAACTCCATCATAAAGATGTCGCAGACGTCGTGAATTACGTCCGTGCTGTCGACCGCGGCGTAGAACTGCTCAAAAAGATGCCCTTGTGCACGAGACTTCTTAGGCAAGTTCATGCAGTCCTGCTGGACGGAGTGCGCGGAACGGAGAAGAACCCAGGCGAGCTGCGCTCCTCACAAAACTGGATTGGCCCCTCAGGCTGCACCATTGCAACCGCATCGTTTGTCCCTCCAAACATTGAAGATTTGAGCAACACGCTCCAGGACCTCGAACGCTTTATCAATGAGCCTCAAGTCGAAATGGATCCGATTGTGCGGGCGGCGCTCGTCCATTACCAATTTGAAACTGCCCATCCATTCCTAGACGGAAACGGTCGCCTGGGCAGGCTTCTCATTACATTTATGCTCATCAATGATGGCATTCTTCATTCTTGCTTGTTCTATCCATCGTTCCAGTTCAAGAAAAATCGAAGCGAGTACTACCGGCAACTCACATCCGTAAGGGAGAGAGGCACTTACGAGGAATGGATAGAGTTTTTCTGCAACAGTCTTCTCGAGAGTGCGAAGGACTCGGTAGGGTCTTTAAAAAACCTTGTTGACCTCCATAACCGTTCCACAGCAACCATTACCGAAAATCTCGGAAGGACCGCTGCAAACGGGCAAAGGCTGTTGGGCATTCTTGAAGAGCACCCCATCGTCGACACCGCATTCATCGCTGCCCAACTTGATATCGGCAGGAGTACCGCGAGCTCGCTCGTCAAATCATTTGAAGAATTGGGTATCCTCCGTCCGCTCGACGAGTCAAGACAGAGATACCGGCAGTACGGGTATGAAGAGTATCTTTCGATTCTCAGGGAAGACGCCGAGCCGATTAGATAGGCATCGCAGCCCAAGCAAATTAAAGCGAGCGCGGATAATCTCCCACTTTGAGCCCGCACACAGGCCAAAACCGGGAGATTATCCACGCTCATTTCTGACTAGTCATTTAAGAACGTCCCCAATGACTACTCCGGCATCGCCGATGTTTCGGCAACGACAGCGAACGGGCCGCATTCGGAGCAAGACGACGCCGCAGGTAGAGAACGGACAGCGAGCGGGTCGCATTTGTGACAAGGTGACGTGAAACAAAAGGGCGCTGACCTTCTGGTCGCGCCCTTGAAGTTGAACGTCAGATTGTCCAAATGCGGCCCGCGCAGCGTCGAGCAGTTACGGCGTTTGGTAAAACGCCGTAACTACTCCTGAGCTCCGTACTGCTCGTAGTAGGCGTCGATGGCGGCCTTGAGCTCGTCATCGATGACGACCTTGCCGTCGATCTCGTGGTTGTAGAGGGTCTCGACGACCTCGGCCATGGAGACGATGCTCGCGACGGGGAAACCGTACTTGGCCTCGATCTCCTTCTGCGCGGTGGTCACACCGCCCTTGCCGACCTCCATGCGGTTGAGGGACACGATCAGGCCCTTGATCTCGACATCGGCAGCAGCCTTGACCTTGGGATAGGTCTCGTCGATGGACTTGCCGCTGGTGGTAACGTCCTCGACCATGACCACACGGTCGCCGTCCTTGGGCTCATAACCCAGCAGGTTGCCCTTATCGGCACCGTGGTCCTTGGCCTCCTTGCGGTCGCAGCAGTACTTGACCTCCTTGCCGTACAGCTCGTGGTAGGCAATTGCGGTCACGACGGCCAGCGGAATACCCTTGTAGGCCGGTCCAAACAGCACATCAAAGTCGTCGCCAAAGTTATCGTGGATGGCCTGGGCGTAATACTCGCCCAGCTTCTTGAGCTGATAGCCCGTCACGTAAGCGCCGGCGTTCATAAAAAACGGGGACCGACGGCCGCTCTTGAGCGTAAAGCTGCCGAACTTAAGAACGTCGGACTCGACCATAAACTTGATGAACTCTTGCTTGTAAGCCTCCATGCGGGCTCCTCTCGTAATCGCGTACGTGCCCTCCAGTTTAGCGCAGGCGAAGCGTCGATGCGGGCGCGCTTTGGAGCCACGGCATTCTGTAAAGGCTTTGTCAGGGGGAATGGTTTTCCGAACAATGGGGTTGACATGGCAAACCCCCTCATCAAGAATACGGGCGGATTAAAAAGGGGTACGAGATACCCAAAGCGCGCTGCGCTCAGCCTTTAGGAGGTGTGCCATGGAAGGCAGTCCTAGTCGAAAAACCTGCATGTCGCCCTCGGCACGCCGCGAGGACTCCGCACACGCATAAACGCCACCGGCAGATCGCCAAAACCACCACAAAGGCGCACTGCACCCTTTGTGGGCTCAAGAGCTTGACGTGAGCGACATCTAGGTTTTTTGAAGCAAATACGACACGTACGCTAACTCCCCTCAACAAGGAGGACCCTATGCTGATGCTCAAAACCGTCACGGTACTCGAAGCCATCTCCAAGCGCCGCCGCACGGCGCGCCCTGCCGCTCATACCGGCCTGTCCAAGAACACCATATTCGCCGCCACCCATAGTGCCGAGGACGCCCTCGTACTGCTTGACGCCACGGCAAACGGCCTCACCGTCGAGCAGGCAACTGAGCGCCTGAACGCCGTCGGCCCCAACACCATCGAGGCAACGACCAAAACGCTCGCCCGCCGCATCGCCGACGCGTTCATCGATCCCTTCGCCGGCATCCTCGCCGCGCTCGCACTGGTCTCGCTCTACATCGACGTGCTCGCCGTGCCCGAACCGCAGCGCGACCCCTCCACGGTCATCGTCATCGGCACCATGCTGCTGGTATCGGGCGGCATGAAGTTTATCCAGGAAGCCCGCAGCGGCAATGCGGCAGAGGCCCTCAAGGACCTGGTCTCCAACACTTGCACCGCCCTGCGCGACGGCGGGCGCATCGAGATCCCCTTCGACGAGCTCGTCCCCGGCGATGTAATCCGCCTCTCTGCCGGCGATATGGTGCCGGCAGACGCCCGCATCATCACCGCGCGCGACCTGTTTGTGATCGAGTCCGCACTCACCGGCGAGAGCGAGGCCGTCGAGAAGACCACCGCCGTCACCGTCGTCGAGGGCGCCGACGGCTCCGCACTGCCACTCTCTGCCTGCAAGAACATCGTCTTTACCGGCACCTCCGTGCAAAACGGCGCCGCCATGGCGCTTGTCGTTGCCACCGGCTCGGACACCTACCTGGGCGGCATCGCCAAGATGCTCAACGGGCGCGGCGAAAAAAGCGCGTTTGACCGCGGCGTCTCGAGCGTCTCCATGCTGCTGGTGCGCCTGATGCTCGTTATGGCGCCGGCCGTCTTTGCCATCAACGCCGCCACCAAGGGCAACGTCATCGACGCGCTGCTGTTCGCCACGAGCGTGGCCGTGGGCATCACGCCGCAGATGCTTCCCGTCATCGTGACCACGAGCCTGTCGCAGGGCGCCAAGGACCTCGCCCGTCGTCAGGTTATCGTCAAGGAGCTGCCGGCAATCCAAAACCTCGGCGCGATGGACGTCCTGTGCTGCGACAAGACCGGCACCCTCACCGAAGACCGCATCGTGCTCGAGCGCTACCTCAACACCGACGGCAACGAGGACGCACGCGTGCTGCGCCATGCGTTTTTGAACAGCTTCTTCCAGACCGGCCTCAAAAATCTTATCGACCTGGCCGTAATCGACCGTGCCGATGTGACGCCCTCGGCCGTCGTGCCCGATTCTATGCTGGGCCAGAGTCTGCGCGACCGCTATACCAAGGTCGACGAGGTTCCCTTCGATTTCTCGCGCCGTCGCCTGAGCGTAGTTGTCGCCGACGCCCAAGGCAAAACCCAGATGGTTACCAAGGGCGCTGCCGAGGAAATGCTCGAGATCTGCTCCTTTGTCGAGATCGATGGCATCGCTCAGCCGCTCACCGACGAGAAGCTCGCCCAGATTCGCAAGCAGATCGCCGGACTTAACGCCGAGGGCCTACGCGTAATTGCCGTGGCGCAGAAGACCAATCCGCGCTGCGTGGGCGAGTTTGGCATCGCCGACGAGTGCGACATGGTGCTGATGGGCTTTTTGGCCTTCCTCGATCCGCCCAAAGCAAGTGCTGCGGGCGCCGTCGCCACCCTCGAGGCCAAGGGCGTGGCGGTCAAGGTCCTAACCGGCGACAACGACCGCGTCGCCGCCACCGTCTGCGAGCAGATTGGTATCGATGCGAGCAACGTCTTGCTCGGCTCCGAGATCGATGCGCTCGATGACGCCGAACTTGCCGAGCGCGCCGAGAAAACCCACCTCTTCGCCAAGCTCTCGCCGCTGCAGAAGGCGCGCCTGGTACGTGTCATGCGCGAGATGCTCGGCCACACCGTGGGCTTTATGGGCGACGGCATCAACGACGCCGCCGCCATGCGTGCGAGCGATTGCGGCATCTCGGTCGATTCGGCCGTCGACATTGCCAAGGAATCCGCCGATATCATCTTGCTTCAGAAGGACTTGGGCGTGCTCGAGCGCGGCATCATCGAAGGCCGCCGCACTTACGGCAACCTGCTCAAGTACCTCAAGACCACGGTGAGCTCCAACTTTGGCAATGTGCTGTCCGTGACCGTCGCGAGCCTGTTCTTGCCGTTTTTGCCCATGAGCGCCCTGCAGCTGGTGCTGCTGTCGCTCGTCTACGAGATCGTGTGCATCGCGCTGCCGTGGGATACCGTCGACGACGCCTGGACTGCTCATCCGCGCGCCTGGGACGCCGCGTCCATCAAGGGCTTTATGCTCGAGTTGGGCCCCGTGAGTTCGCTGTTTGACATCGTGACCTTCGCCGCACTCTTCTTTGTGGTGTGCCCCGCCGCCGTGGGCGCAAGCTGGTCCGAGCTTGCCGCCGCGGGCAACGTCGCGGGTATGACGACTTTCGCCGCAATCTTCCAGAGCGGCTGGTTTGTCGAGTCCATGTGGTCACAGACACTCGTGATCCACATGCTGCGCTCCCCGCATCTGCCGAGCCTGCGCGACCACGCCGCGCCCGCCCTGTGCGTTCTCACCGTACTGGGCCTGGCGCTCGTCACTTGGCTACCGGCAAGCCCCATCGCCGATGCGCTCGGCCTTACGACGCTGCCCACGAGCTTTTTCGCACTGCTCGTCGGCATAGTTACCGCCTACATCGCGCTCACCCAGCTAGCAAAGCGTCGCTACATCGCCCGCCACGGCGAGCTGCTGTGACGCGCGACCCATCAAGCGGTCAAAAAGTCCCGCCTCAAATTAAACCGCCCCCATTTCCTGTGCTAAGGAAATGGGGGCGCTTTACGCCGGCCTTTATCTTTTTCGACAGCCTCGTTTGGCTCGCGCTACACCAGACGCATGGCCTCCTGGACAGCACCGTAAAGGTTGGCGTCGTTGCCGAGCTCGGCCACCTTTATCTGCGGCACAGGAATGCCAGCAAGGGTCCCTTCGTAACTCGCGAGGGCCAGCGGCATCTGCGCACGCAGGGCATCGACGAGCTCGGGATGGCACGAGATGCCGCCTGCGATCACAAAGACCTCGGGGTCGAGCACGGCCTGCAGGTTGATGAGCTGTCCGTCAAATGCGCGAGCGTAGCGGTCGAGCGCGCGCTGCGCCGCTATGTCGCCATCCGCGATCCACTCAAAGACGCGGCGGCCGTCCACCGGAGAATCCGCAGGCAGGCCCTTCTCGGCAACGGCGGCATCGCGGAGCGCGCGCCAACCGCCCGAGCCCGCAAAGGAGTTTTCCATGCTCGCGGCAGTCGTGGCATCGTTGCGCAAGAAGCTGAACTCGCCTGCAAAGCAGTGCGCTCCGCGCAGGACCTTGCCGTCGATGACGATACCGCCGCCGATGCCCGTGCCGATAGCGAGCACCACGCCAAAACGCGTCCCGCGCAGAGCGCCAGCCGCATACTCACCGAGTGCACAGCACTTACCGTCGTTATTGACGGCAACCGGCACCCCCAGCGCCTCGCGCATGAGCTTTCCCAGTGGGCAGC
>CABUQY010000076.1 GCA_902493915.1 uncultured Collinsella sp. | reverse complement strand
TGGGCTTGGCCCGCGCCGTTGCTGGCGGCGAGGTGACGCTTTCGCGCAAGGTGTCGCTGCTCTTTACCGTGTACGAGGAGGTCGGCCACGGCGGTGCCTTCGTGCCGGCCGACACGCGCGAGATGATCAGCGTTGACATGGGCTGCGTGGGCGACGACCTGGGCTGCACCGAGCGCATGGTGTCGATCTGCGCCAAGGATTCAGGTGGCCCCTATAACTACGATCTGGTGACCACGCTGTCCAATATCGCGCGCGAGCTGGAGCTCGATTACGCCATCGACGTGTATCCGCACTACGGCTCAGACGTTGAGGCCACGCTTTCTGTCGGCTACGACATCCGTCACGGCCTGATCGGCCCCGGCGTGTACGCGAGCCACAACTACGAGCGCAGCCACATGGACGGCGTGCGCAACACCTACGAGCTCGTTCACGCCTACGTGCAGCGCTAGGCGCACCGATAACGGCGCTGGCCAGCATGACTGAAAAGCCAGCGCCACCCCCCCCAATAAGTTGCGGTGAAATAGGGACTGTTTAAGCGTTTTAAATGCGAAATCAGTCCCTATTTCACCGCAACTTAGGAGGCGGCGCCGTTATCTCTGCACGTGCCGTAGTACCTCAACGGCGGCGCTTACCTCTATTGTGCGGCGCTCGAGACCGCGGCGGATGGCGTTGAGGCGATTGTCAGCCGTTGCCCATGCGCTTTGTGAGAGGATTTCGACCGCCTCGTCGACGAACCCATCGAGGTGCGATGCATCGAACCAATCGAGTGAGTCGGCAAATGCCAGCTGAGTGGAAGGGTCCGGCCCGAACGGTTTGGCGGCAAACCCAAACTCCCCGGTAACGAGCGCGGCGGCTGGCACGTTGTACCACAAGCAATTACCGCTATCGAACAGCGGTGCAGGCCGTATTTCCAGCGTGTCGACGTTGCGGATGATGCCGAAGTTTCGCCAGTGGCGGTCGCTGTTGGCCAGGAGGGCATCACAGACGATCATCTGCGACATGGATCTTCTCACGGCACCTTCGTCAGCCCCGTGTCTGCCGAGATATCGACAGTATCGATCGTATGTCGAGCTTCCTCGCTGGCCACCGAGTGCGTCCCTGATATAAGCGGCCGGCACGTATTCCTCGCGGCCATTAAGAAAGTCATCGCATAGGCATACGGGCCCGTCGAACATGCGCTCGACCGTATAGGGAACAAACTCACCTTTGGATAGCAGACGCCGATGTAGAGCTGTTGCAACCGCCTCGTTAAACGGTCGCTGATCGTCCATTCCACATCCTTTGACCAGGATACGAACGCCATTGCGGATCATCCAGGATTTGGGGAGCTCGCCCTCGGACGTATTGTCAGGATTTTTGAGTCCGATGCCCTCAAGCCAGCCTGAACGCTGCTCGGGTGCCGACCGTTCAAAATCGTTCTCGAAGTAATTGAGGTGCCGCCAATTGAGCTCATCGCAGCCGACCGGTCTTAGCCAGTAGCAATCCGAAAGCGAAAAACCCAGGCATCGGACGGGCACTTCAATACCGCTGGCGATACCTGGGTCTCGATAGCGAGAAATCGTTGGCCTTAAGCTGCTGGCCTCGTTAAGTATTTACAATGTTAAATTTAGCATTTAAACAGAGCATAATACTTAACAAAGTTGCGGTGAAATAGGGACTGTTTTGGCGTTTGAAACGCTTAAACAGTCCCTATTTCACCGCAACTTATCGAGGGTACGGCTATTTGATGGCGCCGGTCACCGTACCGCCGCCGAGGACGACGTCGCCGCGGTAGACTACGACGGCCTGACCGGGGGCGATGGCGCGCTGTGGCTCGTCAAAAGTTAGCAGCATTTGCCCGTCTTCGCCACGTGTAAGGGTTGCTGCCTGGTCCTTTTGACGGTAGCGGTACTTGGCGCCCACGTGAATGCCGCCGGACGTGAGCTCTGCCTCCATGCGGTCGGCAGGGGCGCTCCAGATCCAGTCGTTGGCCGTGAGCGCTGTGGCCGCCAGGTCCTCGGCTTCGCCCAGATGCACAATGTTGCTGCCGGCGTCGACGCCTGTCACGTATACGGGATGCGCCATCGCGACGCCCAGGCCCTTGCGCTGGCCGATGGTGTAGCGCAGTGCACCGTTGTGGCGCCCGACCACGCTGCCGTCGCGCCATACGATGTCGCCCGGTGCAGCGGGATGACCGCAGCGGCGCTCGATATAGCCCGCGTAGTCGCCGTCGGGAATAAAGCAGATGTCTTCGCTTTCGGCCTTCTTGGCATTAGTAAAGCCCTGCTCGGCGGCTATGCGGCGCACGTCGCGCTCTTTGTCCAGGCCTGCCAGCGGAAAAATAGTGCGCGTGAGGCGTTCTTGCGTAAGCGAATACAAAAAGTAGCTCTGATCCTTTTTGGGGTCCTCGCCGCGGTGCAGCTGCCACGTGCCATCGGGCGCCTGGCTCGTCTTGGCGTAATGGCCCGTGGCGATATAGTCGCAGCCCATATCCAACGCAGCGTCCAGCAGCGCGCCAAACTTGATGTGACGGTTGCAAATGATGCAGGGGTTGGGCGTCAGCCCCTCCTGGTAGGCATTCACAAAGCGCTCGATCACGCTGCGGTCGAACGTCTGCTGCAGGTCGAGCACGTGATGGGGAATCCCGATGCGCTCGGCGACGGCCTTCGCGTCGGCGATGTCGCGGTCGACTTTGCTCATGCCTGTGACGGGATCGGGCGCGGGGCAGGTGAGGCGCATGGTGGCGCCGACGCATTCGTAGCCCTGGCATTTGAGCAGGTACGCGGTCACGCTGGAATCGACGCCGCCGCTCATGGCGACGAGTACGCGCTTGTTGTACATGGGGAGGTTCTCCTTGGTGGCATGCGGCCAAAAAAGAAAAGCGGCGCGGGAGGCTGGTTCCGCGCCGCAGACATTGTAGCAAGTTCGGGTGCTTCGTGGGACACCCTAACGAGATGGGCTCAGGCCGCCAGAAGAGAGGGGAGACCGGCGTGCCTTGGGCTCATCTGTTCAACAGCAGGAACTAGTCCTGGAAGAGTGCCGTGGACAGGTAGCGCTCGCCGGTGTCGGCAAGCAGGGCCACGATAGTCTTGCCCTCGTTCTCGGGGCGCTTGGCCAGCTGCAGCGCGGCCCACACGGCGGCGCCGGACGAAATGCCCACGAGCACGCCCTCCTTGTGGCTCACGGCACGGCCGGTGGCAAAGGCGTCGTCATTCTCGACGGGGATGATCTCGTCGTAGACCTGGGTGTCGAGGACGTCGGGCACAAAGCCGGCGCCGATACCCTGGATCTTGTGCGGACCGGCCTGACCCTTGGAAAGCACTGGGGAGGTGGCGGGCTCGACGGCGACTACCTTGATCTCGGGGTTCTGCTCCTTGAGGAACTCACCCACGCCGGTCACGGTGCCACCGGTACCAACGCCGGCGACGAAGATGTCGACCTGACCGTCGGTGTCGTCCCAGATCTCGGGGCCGGTCGTGGCCTTGTGGATGGCGGGGTTCGCGGGGTTTACGAACTGGCCGGCGATGATGCTGTTGGGGGTCTCCTTCTGCAGCTCCTCGGCCTTGGCGATAGCGCCCTTCATGCCCTTGGAACCGTCGGTGAGTACCAGCTGTGCACCGTATGCCTGCATCAGCTTGCGGCGCTCGACGGACATGGTCTCGGGCATGGTGATGATCACCTTGTAGCCGCGGGCGGCCGCTACCGAGGCGATGCCGACGCCGGTGTTGCCGCTCGTGGGCTCGATGATGGTGTAGTCGCCGCCGCGCACGAGCTTGCCAGCCTTCTCGGCCTCGTCAATCATGTTCTTGGCGACGCGGTCTTTAACGGATCCGGCGGGGTTGAAGTATTCCAGTTTGACGAGCACGCGAGCCTTGAGGTCCTCGTCGGCCTCAAAGTGAGTGAGCTCCAGAAGCGGAGTGTGGCCGATAAGCTGATCGATGGACGTGTAAACCTTGCTCATGATGAACCTCCAAAGTGTTCAAATGGCTGGATACCGTGTGGTTTTACGGTGTGTGTGGCAGCGAAACCCACAAACCTTATAGGTTGTTCGTTTTGCTGTTGGCAAGCATAGTAGACAGTAAAGCCTAGTAACGCAATAGGAAATAGAAGATTATTACGAGTCGATTAACCATCTTGACGGGAATAGGTATTTTCAAAACCAATTTTTCGGCTAGAATTTCTACGAATTAAAAGACCGAAAGGCAGCTATATATATGTTGGTTTCCACAAAGGGCAGATATGCCCTGCGCGTTATGGTCGACCTGGCCGAGCACCAGGCGACAGGCCGTATCCCGCTTAAAGAGATTGCGGCGCGTCAGGGTATTTCGGAGAAGTACCTCGAGAATATTCTGGCTACGCTCGTGCGCGCCAACATGCTCTCGGGCATGCGCGGCAAGGGCGGCGGCTATGTGCTCACGCGCCCGCCCGAGCAGTACACGGTGGGCGAGATCTTGCGCCTGACCGAGGGCAGCCTGGCGCCGGTCGCCTGCCTGGATGGCGACTGCAAGGGTTGTTCGCGCTCTGACGAGTGCCCCACGCTCGACGTGTGGAAGAACCTGGACAAGCTTATCAACGACTACCTCGACGGTGTGACGCTCGATCAACTTGTCGCTCCCAACGAAGGCTACGACTACGTGATCTAGCCCACTTGCCATTTGGGGACGGGGTGGAAATGGCAGATTCTCTCGCCCTTTGAGACTTGGCAAATAAGAAGGCCGCCCATTTTTGTGATGGGCGGCCTTCGTTTTGGGCTGTTGAGACGGGCACGGCCGGAATGGCCGTTTTAGCCCTCGGCGATGCTGTCGAGGATGCTGCGCATGATGGACACCAGGATGCTGCCCATAAAGGCCGATCCAAAGCTGGCGATGGAGATACCCGCGCCCAGCAGATTGACCGACAGATAGCTGGCCAGCTCGAGCATAAAGCTGTTGACTACGAGCTGAAAAATACCCAGCGTAATGATCGTGAGCGGCAGCGAGATAACCGTCAGAAACGGCTTGACGAGCGAATCGACGATGTTCAGGAACAGTCCCACGAAGGCGAAACAGACCCAGGCCTCGGCAAAACCGAAGGGCTGGATGCCGGGGACGAGGAACGTGGCAATCGCGATGGCGATCGAGGTAAAGAGCCAGTTAAGCATAAAGCGCATGGTGTGAATCCTTTCTTGCGCAGGGTGCGTCGGTGTCGCGTGAAGCGGTTTGCTGCGGCAGCTTGGACGGCCGCTCGGGTGTGCCGCCTTGTTCGGCCGCCCATTGTCTCAGATATTCGTGGAGCTTACGTGCGCATTCGGTTTCAAAACGGCGTTCGTCCTGAAAAACGCGCCGCTGGCAGAGAGTCTTGTCGCTTTAGTTTGGTGGTGTGCTACACTGCTACGGGCAAAAGCCACAGGCGTTGCCCTATTGCATAGAACGGGCGAACGATGCCCGATGTCAGTATCAACTTCGATGCCTTATGGCGGGTTTGGCGGTGATCGATGAATATCGAGAACATGTTTGACAAGCCTGATGTCAAGCAGCTGGTCCACGCATTTAGTCTTTTGGATGACGAGAAGGATATCCAGGCGTTTTTGACCGATATCTGCACGCCGCGCGAGATCTGCGATCTTTCGCAACGTCTGCAGGTTGCGCGTTATCTGGATGAGGGCGAGCCTTATGTTGAGGTTCAGGCCCGCACCGGCGCTTCGTCCACTACGGTGAGCCGCGTGTCCAAGGCACTCAACGGCGAGTACGGCGGCTATCGTAAGATCCTCATCAAGCTGGAGGATGGCGAGTAGGCCAGCGGTAAAAACGAATTGCGCAGAACCGTCCCTTCGGGGGCGGTTTTTTGATCCTTTGGGGACGGAGGAAAACGGATCACTGGGTTAGACTGACCTCCTCGGTGATCCATTTTCCTCCGTCTCCAAGGGGTCAAATCTGTTGGCGTGGGGCAAATCTGTCCGCGCGGGCGGGTAGGATGGAAGCATTGAATATTGCGAACGGTTTGAGTGGAGGACCATGCCTGTTCGAATCTATACCACCAACGCCGGCGCGGATTTGAGCGATGCCGAGGCGGCGCTGCTTGCCGACCTTATTGCCCGCCACGGGCGTGCCGTGCTGCTGGCGCCAACGTTTGCCGAGCTCGACCTGTGCCGTCATGATGCGGCGGAAGCTGGGGTTTCGCTGGGTATCGACTACAAGACGCCTTCGTCGTGGCTCCGCTCGCTGTGGGAGCTTATGGGCGATGGCCGCAGCTTTGTGGATAACCTTCAGCGCCAGATGCTGTTCTCGGACATGATCGACCGCCGCGACGACGCTGCTCTGCAGCCGCTCTCGCGCAGCCAAGGCACGGTACGCATGCTTGCGCGTATGGCCCGCGACGTGTTGCCGGGCGTGGCGGGGACGGGCGACGAGCGCTGCCGCGACAACGTTTGCAAGCCCAAGCCCAGAAGCGACGCCGAGGCTCGCGTGTTTGAACTTTTGTGCGCCTATGCGCGCGGTTTGGACCGTCGAGATATGGTCGAGCCCTGCGAGGCGGCTGACATTATGGCCGGCGCTTTGGCCGACAACCTGCCGGGGTGCGCCCGCGCCGTTTGCGTGCGCGGCGTCACGTCATTTACGTATAGCCTGCTCGAGCTGCTGTCCGCCGTGGCAAACAACGGGGGAGAGGTTGTCGTGCTGCTTGCCCGCGAGCAAGCGGCGATGCGCGAGGAGCTTGCCGCGGCATTTGATGTCCGCGGTGTGCTGTTTGAGATCGCGCCGCTGGGGGAGGGCGCCGCCGCGCCCCAGACTGCCTCCAAGTCCGCTGCTCAGCCTGCCTTTATTGAGGTCGCCGGCCCCCATGCCCGTGCCCATGCTTATGCGGACGTCATCGATAAGTTGGTGAAAGCGCACAAGGAGTCCAAGGACGATAAAGCTGCTGCAACACCCGCCGACCCCGTACGCGTGCTCGTTGTTTCTGCCCGAGCACCCCAGCTGTTCGGCGAGCTTGCCGCTCGTTTGGCGGCGCGCCGCGTTGCTGCCGAGACGGCCGAGTTCACGGCGTTTTCCCAATCCATTGCGGGCAGGCAGTTCACGGCGCTCGCCAACCTGATCGAGCGTATGAAGGCCGCCGACGAAGGGGCAGCTTCTAAGACTGAGTGGTGGCCCGCTCCGGAGCTTACCGACTGGATTTACAGCCCGCTTTCGGGTGCCGACGCCGCCAGCGCGCGCGCGTTCGACAAGAATATGCGACTGTCGCGCAGCAAGACCACTGCGGGCGTCAAGAGCCTGCTGCAGAGCGTGCAGGGCCAGGTGAGGGGCGCGCGTAAAGCGGCGAGCGACGAGAACTGGTTTAAGAACGTGCCGTGCGTGGTCTCGGACGTGTTCCAGGCGCTGTGGCGCGACAAGCCCGTGACGGCGCTCAAGGCCATGCTTGCCGTTGCCGAGGCACTGCCCGATCGCGCGCTTGGTGGTCTCGACGGTCAGGCCCGTCGCCAGGCGGAGGTGGCCCTGCTGCGCCACGCGATCGACATCCTTATGAACGATGCTCGCGCGCTCGACGTGTCGCAGGCCGCGACCGTGCCCGTGCTCGATGGCATTCGCACCAAGGTGGACAAGCGTAGCACCGCCTACGATTACGAGACCTACGAGGTTGACCGTGCGCCACGTGCCCAGGTTCGCTTTACTTCGCTTGCCGATGCGGCGGCCCTGCGCCCCGATAGCTACGATGCCGTGCTGTTTGCCGATGTCGATCTGGACAGCTATCCGCTCTCACACGAAGAGGGGCCGCTGACCACGCTGACGGCAAGCCTCGGTCGCGAGGGCGTGACGCTTGAGCCTGCGGCCTTGCTGCGCGCACGCTTTGGCCGCGCGATACAAGCGTCGCGTGGTCCGGTTACGCTCGCCCGTGTGACCCACGATCGTCAGGCGCGCGAGTGCTATCCGGCGGCCGTGTGGACCGAGTTGCGGGCGCATGCCGAGGCCGCTAATGATGCTAAGGCCGCTGACGCCGACAAGGCCGCTGACGACGCTAAGGCCGTTGGCGCCGACAAG
>CABUQY010000075.1 GCA_902493915.1 uncultured Collinsella sp. | reverse complement strand
CTGGTGGCGGCGCTGGTGGCCCAGCCGTTGATCTTGCCGGGGCCGGGTGCTGTTGTGATGGCGCTGCTGCGGCTGATGTGTGATGCCGGCACGTGGGCGATCTTGGTGGGCTCGGGCGCGCGGATACTGGGCGGGCTGGCGCTTGCCGCGGTATGTGGTGGCGTGCTTGCCGGTGTCTCGGCGCGGTCGCGGGCGTTTGCGCGCCTGGTGGCGCCGGCGCTGTCGTTTGTAAAGGCGACGCCGGTCGCCTGCGTGGTGGTCCTGCTGCTCATTTGGTTGGGATCGGCGCATGTGAGCATCGCCGCGGTGTTTTTGATGGCGCTGCCGGGCGTGTATTTTTCGCTGGCCGAGGGCCTGGCGCAGGTGAATAAGCCGCTGGAGCAGACGTTCCGCCTGCATGGCGTGCGGGGCTGGCGCCTGTTTTGCGCCCACACCTGGCGCGAGGTGCTGCCGTTTGTGCTTTCCTGTGCCCGGGCCGTGATCGGCATGGGCTGGAAGGCTGGCGTGGCGGCCGAGCTCATTGGCATGGCGGTTGGCACTGTGGGCGAGCACATCTATCAGGCAAAACTATTGATTGAGACGGCTGACCTGCTGGCGTGGACCGTGCTGGTCGTTGTCGCCTCGTGGGTGTGCGAGCGCGTGCTGGTGTGGCTGCTGCGGGCTTCGGGGCCTGCGGCGTGGCGTGCGGCGGTGCTGTCGCATGGACGCGGCTTGCGCGGGCGTGCGAGCGGTTCTGCTGGCGGCGGGGTTGCGGCGGAGCTTGCGCTTGCCGTGGGCGATCGCGCGCCCTGGGCGCCGGCGCTGGATGGTCTGGTGCTCAACGTGCCTGCGGGTGGGCGTATCTGTGTGATGGGCACCTCGGGCGCGGGCAAGACGACGCTGCTCACGCTGGCGGCGAGGGAGTGTGCGCCGTGCTCGGTGGTGTTTCAGGATGCGCGCTTAGTCGAGTCCGCCTCGGCGCTGGATAACGTGCTGGTGTGCGCCGATGCGCATGCGGATGCTTCGAGCGCCGCGGCCTTGCTGCGCCTGCTGGTGCCGGGTATCGATGCACATGCCTGCGTGGCCGAGCTTTCGGGCGGACAGCGCCGGCGCGTTGAGATCGCTCGGGCCCTGCTGTGCCCCGGCGGCGCGGTGATTCTGGACGAGCCCTTTACCGGCCTGGATACCGCCGCGCGCGATGCGACGGCCAAGGTCGTGCTCGATCTGCTTGACGGCCGTGCGCTCCTACTCGCCACGCACGACGCCGCTGACGTTCAGGCGCTCGATATCTTGGATATCATCTCGCTCTAGAAGCTCATCCAAGCCTAAGTCCAAGTTCAAATTCAACAACAAAATGACCTTTTTTCATCTGCTCCCACGGGGGCAGATGTGCTATTCTATCTGCGGGGTAATACTTAGGAATACCAAGTAATACCAACGCCGCAGAAACAAACTCCGGATGCGGGCCAATCGGGTTGCCTTCACAGCCCGTCGCCCAGCCGCATGGCCCGCATCTATCCGCACCACCGTCGTTTCAAAAAGGAAGCGCCATGGCAGAACACATGACCCCGGTTGTCGCGAAGGTCTTGCCCGAGGAAAAGGCGGCCTTCGCGGCGGCAACCCAGCTCGTAGGTACCACGCCGTCCAACGCCATTCGCATGTTTATCGCCGCGTTCAATCGCTGCGGCACCTTTCCGTTCGACATTTCGCCCAACGGGGCCTTTGGCACTGCGCCCGATTCTCATCAACAATGACTGTCCGAAACTGCCGGCACTTGGGGACGTTCCTTTTCTGCCGGCAGTTAAGGAACGTCCCCAAGTGCCGGGTTTTGAGGAGGTTGGCATGCTCAATGCGATGATTTGGGCGCTTGCCTGTTTTGGCGTTGTCGCGGCAGATATTGCCCTGAGCGCGGTTCTGTTTTCAGTTCTCGATGCCGTGTCGGTGCTGACGGGCTATCCGATCGACAATCTCGATATCCAATGGTTCCAGGCTGCCGCTCAGACGGCGTCGTTTTTGATGGCGCTGCTGTGGTGGCGTTATCTGTGGCCGCGCTCGTTTATGGCGCGCTGGCAGGGCGAGCGCCCGCTTAGCGGGGGAGCGCGTGGGGCGTGGAAACGCATCACCTGCGTTATCGTGATCGGCCTAGCCCTGCAGGTGGTCGTTGGCTACGTGACTGACGCCGTGCTGTCACTGTTGCCCGATGCCGCGGCCGACTACAGCGAGCTTGTCGAGGAAACAGGCATGGGCGACACGAGCTATCTCGCCGTCCTGACTACGGTGCTCGGCGCCCCATTTTGTGAAGAGCTGCTGGTGCGCGGCATTATTTTTGAGTTTTCGCTCCGAGCGTTTAATCCGCAGTGCCGCCCACTTTGGAAGTGCCGGCGTCGTGTGAGCGCGCAGAGTGGCGCCATGGTGCCCTGGGCGGCCCCAAGCACGTGGGGTATCGCCGCGGCAATCGTGCTGCAGGCGGCGATCTTCGGTTTTATGCACATGAATTGGGTGCAGGGTTGCTACGCGGGTGCCGCCGGCCTCATCTTTGGTTGGGTGCTCGTGACGACCGGAAAGCTTCGCTATACGATTCTGCTGCACTTTGCCTTTAATGCCGGGTCGTATCTCATGACGTTGCTCTGGTTTGTGAACACGCCGCTCGACGTGGCAATTACGATCGCTATCGCCGGCGTCATCCTCGTTGAGGCTATGCGCTCGCTGCGCCATGCGTGTGGGATGGGCATAACGACAGCACCGCTGCCCTAGTTGCGACGCCCGCCTCCGTTGGCGCCCTGACGCCCCTGGGCCGCGCGATTACGCCCGGCAGTGTTCTGTGCACGCGACATGCCGCCGTGCCCCTTGCTGCCTTTGGGTCCCTTGCCAGCGCCGCCAGCGCCACCGTGGGCCTTGCCGCCCTTCTTGCCGGTCCCATGTCCGCCGCCAGCAGACGTCTCGCCCGGGCGCGGCGGTACGGGACGGATCAGGCAATGCTTGGTGTAGCCGATCAGGTCGCGACGGCCGGCCTTCTCCAGTGCTTCGCGCACGAGCTTGTAGTTCTCGGGCTTGCGATATTGGATGAGCGCACGCTGCATGGCCTTCTCGTGCGGGTCGCGCGCCACGTAGATCGGCTGCATGGTGCGCGGATCTACACCGGTGTAGTACATGCATGTCGACATGGTGGACGGCGTGGGGTAGAAGTCCTGCACCTGCTCGGGCATGTAGCCCATGTCGCGCACGGCTTCGGCAAGGTCCACGGCTTCCTTCATCGTTGAGCCGGGGTGGCTCGAGATCAGATACGGTACCACGTACTGCTTGAGTCCGTATTCGCGGTTCAAGCGTTCAAATTTACGGCAGAACGCGTCGTAGACGGCTCGGCTCGGCTTGCCCATCACGGACAGTACCGCGTCGCTCACGTGCTCGGGCGCTACGCGCAGCTGGCCCGAGACATGGTGTTCCAGCAGCTCGCGCAAAAACTCGTCCGAGGCATCGGCCATGGTGTAGTCGAAGCGGATGCCGCTGCGCACGAAGACCTTCTTGACGCCTGGCAGCTGACGCAGGTCGCGCAACAGCTGTGTGTAGTCGCTCTCGTCGACCACCATGTTCTTGCATACGCTCGGCCATAGGCAGCGCTTGTTCTTGCACACGCCGTGCTTGAGCTGTTTGTCGCAGGCAGGACGGCTAAAGTTGGCCGTCGGCCCGCCCACGTCGTTGATGTAGCCCTTAAACTCCGGGTCGCGCGTGAGCAGCTCGGCCTCGCGCATGATCGAGTCGTGGCTGCGCATCTGCAGCACGCGACCCTGGTGGAAGGTGAGGGCGCAAAACGAGCACTCGCCAAAACAGCCGCGGTTGGAGCTGATGGAAAATTTGATTTCGGCAAAGGCCGGCACGCCGCCTGCCGCGTCGTAGTCGGGATGCCAATCGCGTGCGTAGGGGAGCTCGGCCACCTCGTCCATCTCATCGGTGGTGAGCGTCGCCGACGGCGGGTTCTGCACCACATAGACGCTGTTGGGGTAGGGCTCTACCAGGCGGTGTCCGGTAATGGGGTCCATATTCTGCTGTTGCACGTTAAAGCTGCGCGCGTAGTTGAGCTTGTCGGCGGTAAGGTCGTCCCAGCTGGGCAGCAGGTCGTAGTCGTAGACCTCGTCGAGCGAACCCGTGCGGTAAACGGTGCCGTTGATATAGGTGATCTGATCGACGGGCAACCCCGCGTCGAGCGCGTCGGCGATCTCGACGATCGCGTGCTCGCCCATGCCGTAGATGAGGATGTCGGCGCCCGAGTCGAGCAGTACCGAGCGCTTGAGCTTGTCCTGCCAGTAGTCGTAGTGGGCCAGGCGGCGCAGGCTCGCCTCGATGCCGCCGATGATGATGAGGGCATCCTTGAACGTCTGGCGGATGAGATTGCCGTAGACCGTGACGGCACGGTTGGGGCGGTGCCCCTCCTCGCCGCCGGGGGTATAGGCGTCGGTGTGGCGGCGGTGCTTGGTCACCGAATAGTGGTTGACCATGGAGTCCATGTTGCCGGCGCTGACGAGAAAGCCCAGGCGCGGTTCGCCGAGCACCGTGATGCTGGCGGGGTCGGTCCAGTCGGGCTGGCAGATGATGCCCACTTTGTAGCCGTGCGCGTCGAGCACGCGGCTGATGATGGCCATACCAAAGCTGGGGTGGTCCACGTAGGCGTCGCCGCAGATGTAGACAAAGTCGCACTGGTCCCAACCGCGTGCATCCATGTCGGCGCGGCTGACGGGGAGGAACTTGTCGCGGCCCGGACGCCAGGGGCGGGCGGGTGCTGCCGGGGTATGAGTGGCGTGGCCACCCCGGGCCTTGCCGCCACGCTTTTGCTGCTGGCCGCGCTGGGCATGCTTGCCGTGCTGGTTGTGCTGAGCGTCCTGGGGCTTTTGTGCCACGATTCCTCCCGTTGTTAGTATGCTGCACGTAATTGTAACCAGTCTTTTTGGGACGGGGCTAAAAAGACTGGTGGAGTACATGGGCTGGCGGATCGGCGTGTCGATGCGGGTGCCGTTTGTTTCCAGACTGTGTATCCCCGTGTCGAAGGAGCCGTCTCGCGCGCACGCCATGTTGTCAATGGGTTACAGTATGAACGGCGGCTATGTTTCCGCCAACGCACGAGAGGGTCGTCAACAAGGAGGATGCACGACGATGCAGCGTGCCAAACAGATATCGGAGTCCATCGAACTGGGCATTATCCTGGCGCTCGCCGGCGGCTTTATGGATGTGTATTCGTACATTGGGCGCGACCATGTTTTTGCAAACGCGCAGACGGGCAACATTCTGCTCGTGGGCGTAAGCATCTCGGAGGGCAACTGGGCGCTGGCGGGACGCTACTTCTTCCCTGTGGTGTCGTTTGCCGTGGGCATTATGCTTGCCGATCTGGTACACGAGCGGTTTGGCAGCGTGATCCACTGGCGTCAGGTGACGGTGTTCTTTGAAGCCGTCATCTTGCTGGGCGTGAGCTTTATCCCCGGTGGCGGTTACAACCTGCTCGCCAACTGCCTCACTTCGTTTGCCTGCGGCATGCAGGTCGAGAGCTTCCGCAAGATCCACGGTCACGGCATCGCTACGACCATGTGCATCGGCAACTTGCGCAACGCGCTGCAAAACGTGGACGATTACATCATCACCCACAAGCGCGGCTTTTTGGAAAACGGCGCGCTGTACTTTGGCGTGATCTTTATCTTTGTGTTTGGCGCCGTGCTGGGCAACTGGTGCATCGAGCGCATGGGCCTGCACGCCATCGTCGTGGCGAGCTTTCTGCTGTTTGTCGCGTTTGCCATCATGTTCATCGACCGCGAGCGCGACTTGCGCTTACGCTGGAAGGTTGCGGCCGAGGCCTGGAAAGAGGGCTGTCGAAAGTAACCGAATGCGGCAAAGGGGCTGTCCCTTTGCCGCAATATTTTTCATCATACGTTGAAACGCTTTAACACTTTTGACGTTCTCACGCGTTTTTTGTTTCAAAAGCGTTAGGATGGGACTTATAGCGCGGGGCGTAATGGGTGCCCCGCACACGATGGGAGGCTATCAATGGCTAATCGTTTCGTTCTCAATACCATCTCTTATCATGGTTCCGGCGCCATCAAGGAGATCCCCGGCGAGCTCCAGCGTCGCGGCTACAAGAAGATCTTCGTCTGCTCCGACCCCGACCTGGTCAAGTTTGGCGTTACCGCTAAGGTGACCGACGAGCTCGACGCCGCTGGCATCGCTTGGAGCCTCTACTCCGAGATTAAGCCCAACCCCACCATCCAGAACGTCAAGGACGGCGTCGAGGCCTTCAAGGCCGCCGAGGCTGACGCTATCGTGACCATCGGTGGCGGCTCCTCCATGGACACCGCCAAGGCTATCGGCATCATCATCAACAACCCCGAGTTTGCCGATGTCCGCAGCCTCGAGGGCGTTGCTCCCACTAAGAACCACGCCGTGTTTACCATCGCTGTGCCGACGACCGCCGGTACCGCTGCCGAGGTGACCATCAACTACGTCATCACCGACCCCGAGAAGGTCCGCAAGTTCGTGTGCGTCGACACCAACGACGCCCCCGAGGTCGCTGTCGTCGACCCCGACATGATGGCTTCCATGCCCGCCGGCCTGACCGCCTCCACCGGCATGGACGCTCTAACCCACGCCATCGAGGGCTACACTACCAAGGGCGCTTGGGAGCTCTCCGACATGTTCCACTTTGAGGCTATAAAGCTGATCAGCGAGAACCTGCGCGACTCCGTCGCCGAGGCCAAGTCCGGCCAGCCCGGCTCCGGCCGCGAGGGCATGGCTCTTGGCCAGTATGTCGCCGGCATGGGCTTCTCCAACGTTGGCCTGGGCATCGATCACGCCATGGCTCACACCCTGTCCGCTCACTACGACACCCCGCACGGCGTCGCCTGCGCCATGCTGCTGCCGATCGCCATGGAGTTCAACAAGCCGGTTTGCGCCGAGCGCTTGGCCAAGGTTGCCGTTGCTATGGGCGTTGACACCACGGGCATGACCACCGACGAGGCCGCCGATGCTGCTATCGCCGCCGTCAAGCAGCTTTCCGCTGACGTAAACATCCCGCACGTCTGCGAAGCCATGAAGGCCGACGAGATCGAGGTCTTGGCCAAGGACGCCATGGCCGACGCTTGCTTCCCGGGCAACCCGCGCGAGGCGACGCTCGACGACGTCATCGAGCTCTTCAAGAAGATCTGCCCGGCTGCCTAACATGGCTCGGCGGACCCCGCCCGTTAGCCCCAGAATCGTCCTCGGACATGTCGGAGGCCCCGCTGCGCACTACGTGCGGCGGGGCCTCCTTCTGTCCTGCGGAAAGATTCTGGGGCTAACGGGCGGGGCCCGCCGGCTCGTTGTCGTGGCGGGCGCTGTTTTGGGGTGCTCGATGGGTTGTCTCGCTGAGTAAAAGATAGTCCGTAGTGTTATCGTTGTTGGGACTTTTACTGATTACGGGATGTTGACTTTGGAGTTGTGGATGGTGTCCCAGATGGATTCTACGCTTGGCTTTATTACTGATCAGCTTAAGGCGCTTACTTCGATTGCTTCGCCTACGGGGTTTACTCGTGCGGCTACCGATTATCTGATGGAGACGCTTCGCGATATGGGGTTTGGGCCTGAGCGTTCCAATAAGGGCAACGTGCTCGTTGAGCTTGGTGGCGAGGGGGAGCCGCTCGTGTTGGCGAGCCATGTCGATACCTTGGGCGCTATGGTGCGCTCCATTAAGGACAATGGTCGTTTGCGCCCCACGACTCTTGGTGGGCATCAGTGGTCTACGGCCGATGGCGAGAACTGTACTGTCTACACGCGCGACGGCAATGTCTATACGGGCGTGGTCCTCAACACCGAGCCTTCGGCGCATGTGGCCGATGAACCGGTCAAGACCATCGAGAAGAACATGGAGATCTTGCTCGACGAGAATGTCGACAGCAAGGACGATGTGCTCGAGCTGGGCATTCAGACCGGCGACATCATCGCTATGGATCCGCGTACCACGGTGACGGAGAGTGGCTACATCAAGAGCCGTTTCCT
>CABUQY010000074.1 GCA_902493915.1 uncultured Collinsella sp. | reverse complement strand
CCAAGAACGAGGTTTTCGTCAAGGCCATGGACGATGTCAAGGCTGACGGCAAGACTCTCCACCTCATGGGCCTTATGAGCCCTGGCGGCGTTCACTCCCACATGAACCACGTCGAGGCTCTGGTCAAGATGGCTGCCGAGCATGGTGTCAAGACCGTTCGCGTCCACGCCTTCATGGATGGCCGCGACGTTGACCCGCAGTCCGGTGCCGGTTACATGAGTGAGTTCTGCGCCTTCCTGGCCAAGATCTCTGAGGAGACCGGTTGCGACGCTCGCGTTGCCACCGTCTCGGGTCGTTATTGGGCGATGGACCGCGACAACCGTTGGGAGCGCATCCAGCGCGCCTACGACGTCATGGTCAACGCGTCCGATGCTGATACCGACCCCGTTGCCGGTATCAAGGCCTACTACGAGAAGGACCCGCGCGGCGACGAGTTCGTCGAGCCCTTCGCTGCCCACAACGAGGGCATCCACGAGGGCGACGCGGCTATTTTCTTCAACTTCCGTCCCGACCGCGCACGTCAGATGACCCGCGTGTTCACGGACAAGGAGTTCAACGGCTTTGAGCGCGAGCAGATCAAGCTTTCGCACTTTGTGACGATGACCGAGTATGATCCGACGTTTGACGTCGAGGTCGCCTTCCCCAAGACGTTCCCCGAGAACGTCCTGGCCGACGTTATCGCCGCCAATGGCCTGAAGCAGCTGCACACTGCCGAGACCGAGAAGTACGCCCACGTGACGTTCTTCCTCAACGGTGGCATCGAGGAGCCCAAGGAGGGCGAGGAGCGCGTGCTCGTCGCTTCCCCCAAGGTTGCTACCTACGATCTGCAGCCCGAGATGAGCGCTCCCGAGGTTACCGAGAAGCTCGTCGCCGCCATCAACGAGGATCGCGCTGATTTCTACATCGTGAACTTCGCGAACTGCGACATGGTTGGTCACACCGGTGTCTTCGACGCTGCCGTTAAGGCCGTTGAGGCTGTTGACGATGCCCTGTCCAAGGTTGTCCCGGCGATTCTCGCCAAGGGCGGCTTTGCACTGATTACCGCCGACCACGGCAACGCCGATCACATGTTTGACGTTGCTTCCGACGGTTCCAAGCATCCGTTTACGGCTCACACCACCAACCGCGTGCCGTTCATCATCGTTGATGAGAAGGCCAAGCTCACCGGTATCGAGGACGGCCGTCTTTCCGATATCGCTCCGACCATGCTCACCATGGCTGGTATTGAGCCTTCCGCCGAGATGACGGGCCGCGTGCTCGCTACCGAGGCCTAATAGAAAACAAATACCGTTTTCTAGCAAGGGGGTTGTCCACAACCGGACAACCCCCTTTTTGGTATTTCTGCCATTTCCACCCCGTCCTTGAGTGGCAGGTAGGGGAGAGCGGGGGATTGTGGTACAGTACTGGAGTTTGAACTGTTCTATTAAGGAGCTTATCTATGGGTCCGTTCCAGATTCTTCTGTTTGTCGTTTGGGCTGTTTCTGCCGTGGCGCTGACGATTCTCGTCCTGATGCATTCCGGTAAGGGTACCGGCGTTTCGGATATGATTGCCAGCTCGCTGTATAACTCCAGCTCTGCCACGGGCGTTATGGAGCAGAACCTTGACCGCCTGACCGTCATCATGGCTGTCGTGTTTGCCGTGTGCGTCGTGCTGTGCATGTTCTTCTTCCCGCAGGGCATCGTGGGCTACTAATCACGAGCCGCATAAATACTTGAAAAGGGTCCCGCAAGTGCGGGACCCTTTTTGTTTACATATTTGTAACAGAGTCAAAATATCCTCATATACTTCGCCCAACTAAAGAAAATCTCGACCGTTAACCGGAATTAGCCCCAAATCGTGCATAAAATGCGCTACTGTATTGCAATACGTTGGTCCGCTTTGTATAACCAGCCAAAACGGCGGACCGCGTTTGAATGGTTCGATTGGGCTGTCTTGACGTTGCCCGACCGAACTTACTTTGTCCTATCTCATAAGGAGGATGGCATGGCTGATTCTATGTTCCACCAGCCCGTTATGGGTCGTCGCGCCTTTGTCGGCGGTACCCTTGCTGCGAGCTCCATGGCTTTTCTTGCCGCATGCGGCAAGAAGGGCGGCGACGCTTCCGGTTCTGAGTCCGGTTCGACGCTGAACTTCTACATCAACAACCCGGTCTGCATCGACCCCTACAATGTCCAGGAGGACCAGGGCACTCAGGTCGAGTACCAGCTCTTTGATGCTCTGACCTCTTATGACGCCGAGAAGGGCGAGATCGTTCCGCTGGCTTGCGAGTCCTTTGAGGCCAACGACGACGCCACCGAGTTCACCTTCAAGATCAAGAAGGCCAAGTTCCACAACGGTGACGACGTTACCTCCAAGTCCTTCAAGCTCGGTTGGGAGCGTCTGGTCAACACCAAGTCGGCCATCGCTACCGAGTACGGCCCTTCCGAGGTCTCCTATCACCTTTCCATGGTCGAGGGCTATGACGACCTGCTTGCCGGTAACGCTACCGAGCTCAGCGGTGTTACTTGCCCCGACGATGAGACCCTCGTCGTCAAGCTGTCTTCCGCTTACGCCGACTTCCCCTTCGTCGCCTCTCACCCGGCTCTGGCCCCGGTTCCCGAGTGCGCCGAGTCCGATGTCAAGAGCTTCTATCTTGCACCGGTCGGTAACGGCCCGTTCATGATGGACGGCAAGTGGGAGGATGGTCAGGAGATCAACCTCAAGAAGTTCGACGATTACTATGGCGACAAGGCCAAGATCGATGGCATCCACTTCCAGGTCATCAAGGACATGGAGACTGCTTACAAGGAGTTCCAGGCCGGTAACCTCGATGTCTGCGACGTTCCCGTTGCTCAGATCGATGCCGCCAAGAAGGATCGCGGCGTGTCCAAGGACGGCTACACCATGGGTGACGGCGAGCGCATGCTGCTCGGCGCCGAGCCTTCCACGTACTATCTGACCTGCAACACCACGGCCGAGCCGTTCAACAACGCCGACCTGCGTAGGGGCATCTCCCTGGCCATCAACCGTGAGGCCATCTGCAAGACCATCTTCAAGGGTACCCGTACCCCTGCCGACGGCATTGTTCCTCCGGGCATCGATGGCTACAAGGAGGGCGCATGGGAGTTCTGCGCCTACGATGTCGACAAGGCTAACGAGTACCTCGACAAGGTTGCTCCCGCTGGCGCTAACGGGGATCGTGGCATTAGCGTGACCCTTTCCTACAACCAGGACGGCGGTCACAAGGAGATCATGGAGTCCATCATCGGCGACCTCGCCAAGGTTGGCGTTACCGCTGTCTCCGATACCCCCGAGTGGTCTGCCCTGCTCGAGCAGTATCAGAACTTTAACTATCAGTTCGGTCGTCTGGGTTGGATTGCCGACTACCCGATCATGGACAACTTCCTGTATCCGCTGTTCCACTCCGACTCCCTCGGTGGCGACAACCGCTCTGGTTACAACAACCCCGAGTTCGACGCCAAGGTCGACGAGGCTCGTACTATTGTTGACGACGAGGAGCGCGTCGCTAAGATGCAGGAGGCCGACGCAATGGTCGCTGCCGACTGCCCGGTCATCCCGGTGATGTTCTACACGCACACCATCGTCGGCTCCGATCGCATCAAGCACCTCTATGTCGATCCGCAGAAGCATGCCGATCTGGGTACCGCTGAGCTCGCCTAAGAGTTTGCAGCTTCCGTGAGGGTCAAGTATTTACGTAGACCTCATGGGAAACATACAGTTCTCCCTAACCTGGGGTAAACTGGCTGATGGTAATTTTGGGATGCCGGTCTGGCGATCGGCATCCCATTTAGGTTAATCCCTAGATAGGGGAGTGGTATGGGTAAGTACATCGTTAAACGTGTGCTTCAGTTCATCCCGGTGTTTTTGGGCGTTACGCTGATTCTGTTCGCCCTCCAGAATATCGTGCCGGGAGATCCGATCAAGCTGATCGGTGGAGACAAGGCTCTGTCCCCCGAGGTGGAGCTTCAGCTTCGCGTCCGCTATCACCTGGTCCAGTCGGACGAGGACGGCAACGCGATCCTTGACGAGAACGGCGATCCCGTTCAAACGTCGCTCGTGGACCGTTACTTGTATTACATGAACGGCCTGCTTCATGGCGATCTGGGCAATTCGTATCAGCGTAAGCTGCCGGTTACGGAAATCTTTGCCCAGAAGTATCCGTATACGGTCAAACTTGCCGCGTGCGCCATCGTGCTCGAGGCAATCATGGGTATCGGTGCGGGTATCATTTCGGCGGTAAAGCGTTATTCCTTCTGGGATATTTTGGTAACGCTCACCACGTCGATCCTCGTTGCCGTCCCGGCCTTCTGGCTCGGTATGTTGCTGCAGCTGTTCTTTGGCGTCATCCTCAAGGACGCCACGGGCGGTGCAATCTCCATGCCGATCTCGGGTGCCGGCGGTTCCAGCTCTCAGTATCAGGATTGGATGCACTATGTGCTTCCGACCATTACGCTGGCTTCGGTTTCGACCGCTTACGCCGCCCGCATTATGCGCTCGCAGCTGCTTGACGTCATGAACCAGGATTACATCCGTACGGCAAAGGCCAAGGGTCTCTCCAATCGCGCGATCATCGTCAAGCATGCGCTTAAGAATGCACTCATCCCTGTCGTTACCTATATTGGTGTCGACTTTGGCGGCATGCTTTCTGGTGCCATCCTGACCGAGACGGTCTTTAACTGGCCCGGTATCGGCTATGAGGTCTATCGCGCCATTAGCATGCGTGACTGGCCCATCGTTATGGGCGGAGTCACGCTCATCGTCGTCGTCGTCATGGTGATCAACCTGCTCGTCGACATTAGCTATGCATTCCTCGACCCGCGCATCCGCCTTGGCGGTCCGTCGGATAAGGCCTAAGGGAGGTACGTCTCATGCAGGAAACTGATTCTCAGTCTCAGGAGCAGGCTACCGCCACCAAGGCCGCATCTGCTCCCGCCAAGTCCCGCACGCTGTGGGGCGACGCTTTTAAGCGTCTTCGTAAGAACAAGCTCGCCGTTATCGGTGTCTGCTGGATCATCATCGTCGTTGTGGTTGCCCTGACCGCAGATCTGTGGGCTAAGCCCTGGCTCGGTTCTCCGACGGCTTCCGACTCGACCACCATGGCCGAGACGTCGCTGCTGGCTCCGTGTGCAGAGCACCCGTTTGGCACCGACGCCCTTGGTCGCGACATTCTCGTCCGCGTTATCTACGGTGCACGCGTTTCGCTTTCCGTCGGTATTATGGCCACTGCGATTTCCACGCTGATTGGTCTGGTCATGGGTGCTCTGGCCGGTTTCTACGGCGGCATCTGGGATACGATCATCATGCGCTGCGCGGATATCTTCCTGGCGTTCCCGTACGTGCTGTTCGTCGTCGCCATGATCGCCGTTATCGGCCGTGGTCTTCAGAACGTCTTTATCGCCATCGGCATTCTCGGCTGGCCTTCGATTGCGCGCGTCTTCCGCTCTGCGATCTTGACCGTCAAGGAAAACGACTATGTTGATGCTGCGCGCGCGATGGGTGCATCTGATGCTCGTATCGTCGTGCGTCACATCTTCCCGAACTCCGTCGCCTCCATCGTGGTCTACGCGACCATGAACATTGGTGGCGCCATTCTGACCGAGTCCGCTCTGTCCTTCCTCGGCATGGGCGTTATTCCGCCTACGCCTTCGTGGGGCTCCATGATTCAGGACGGTCAGCAGTATCTTCTGACTGCTCCCTGGATGATGATCATGCCCGGTCTGGCAATTCTCTCGACGGTGCTCGCCTTCACCCTGCTGGGTGACGGTCTGCGCGACGCCCTCGACGTCAAGATGAAGGACGCATAAGGATGAAGAAGAACAAGAACTATGTGGACCTGAAGGACCAGCCGGTTCCCGAGGGCCAGCATCTGCTCGAGGTCGATGACCTTAAGATGTATTTCCATACCGAGGACGGCGTCGTTCGCGCTGTCGACGGTGTCTCCTACACGCTCGATCGCGGCGAGACCCTGGGCGTCGTCGGTGAGTCCGGCTCCGGTAAGTCCGTGACCGCCATGACCATCATGGGCCTCATCTCGATGCCTCCGGGAAAGATTGAGGGCGGCGACGTTCGCTATCGCGGTCGTTCTATCCTCGAAATGACCGAGGAAGAGATGCAGCACATTCGCGGTAACGATATCGCGATGATCTTCCAGGATCCTATGACCTCCTTGAACCCGGTCTATAAGATCGGCAAGCAGGTGGGCGAGGGCCTTCGTCTGCACCGTGGCTACTCCAAGCAGGAGGCACTCAAGCGCGCTACCGAGCTTTTGGACCTCGTGGGTATCCCCGAGCC
Source organism: uncultured Collinsella sp. (assembly GCA_902493915.1). Classification (GTDB taxonomy): domain Bacteria; phylum Actinomycetota; class Coriobacteriia; order Coriobacteriales; family Coriobacteriaceae; genus Collinsella. The sequence continues at coordinate 1,729 of CABUQY010000074.1, read as the reverse complement.
CGAGAAGCGCGTCAATGAGTATCCGCACCAGTTCTCCGGCGGTATGCGTCAGCGTGTCATGATCGCTATGGCACTTGCCTGCGATCCCGATATCCTGATTGCCGACGAGCCCACGACGGCTCTGGACGTTACCATTCAGGCTCAGATTATCGAGCTCATGCAGGAGATGCAGGAGAAGAACGGCAACGCCATCATCATGATTACCCATGACCTGGGCGTCGTCGCCGACATGGCCGACAAGATCATGGTTATGTACGCCGGCCGTCCCGTCGAGTTCGGTACTGCTGAGGAAATCTTCTACGAGAGCCGCCACCCCTACACCTGGGGCCTTATCCGCTCCATCCCGGAGCAGGCCATCGAAGAGAAGAAGCCGCTCACGCCGATTCACGGCAACCCGCCATCGCTCATGAACCTGCCTGAGGGCTGCGTCTTCTCTCCTCGCTGCCCCTATGCGACCGATAAGTGCCGCAAGCAGCGCCCCGAGCGCGTTGTCACTGAGTCTGGTCATTACTCTGCGTGCCACTACTCCGGTGACCCCGAGTTCCTCAAGAACGCTCCTGAGACGTCCCGTACGCGCAAGGATTCCAAGAAGGGAGGCGAGGCGTAATGGCAGATACCAACGAGCGTACTCCGCTGCTGAAGGTCGAGCACCTCTCTAAGGAGTTTCCCGCTGAGTCCGGCATGTTCGCCAAGCGCTTCTCCAAGCGTGTCGTCTCTGCTGTGAATGACATTTCGTTCGAGATTTATCCGGGCGAGACCTTTGGCCTGGTCGGCGAGTCTGGTTGCGGTAAGTCCACCACGGGCCGCACCATCATGCGTCTGACCAAGCCGACTGCCGGTAAGGTGTTCTTCCAGGGCAAAGATGTTGCCGAGATGAGCAAGCATGAGATCAAGGACATGCGTCGCGAGATGCAGTTTATCTTCCAGGATCCTTATGCTTCGCTCAACCCTCGTATGACCATCGGAGAGATTGTCTCCGAGCCCATGACCATTCATGGCGTGGGTACCAAGGAGGAGCGCATTGAGCGCGTTCGCGAGCTTCTCGACGTCGTTGGACTGAACCCCGAGCACATCAACCGCTATCCACATGAGTTCTCCGGCGGTCAGCGTCAGCGTGTCGGCATTGCCCGCGCTTTTGCGCTGAAGCCCAAGCTGATTATCTGCGACGAGCCGGTTTCCGCTCTGGATGTGTCCATTCAGGCCCAGGTTCTGAACCTGCTCAAGGAACTGCAGGACAAGTTCGGTACCGCGTATCTGTTTATCGCCCACGACCTGTCCGTCGTACAGCACATCTCCGATCGCGTTGCCGTTATGTATCTGGGTAAGATGGTCGAGGTTTCGGACTGGAAGACGCTCTACAGTGAGCCGCACCACCCGTACACGCAGTCGCTGCTGTCTGCCGTGCCGGTGCCCGATCCGGATATCCAGAAGACCCGTAAGCGCATCATCCTTGCCGGCGACCCGCCGTCACCGCTGGATCCGCCGACCGGTTGCCGTTTCCACACCCGCTGCCCGATCGCGCAGGGCATCTGCTCTGAGAAACTTCCCGAGTTTAAGGAAGTTGCACCGGGTCACTGCTGCGCCTGCCACTTCGCGGAGCCGTTCCCGATCAAGGAATCGCACATCGATCTGTAGTCGGTTGTTTGTCCGGGCCCGCCCTGGTGTTACTTTTCAGAACGTCCTCGGACATGCAAGAAACCCCCGCTGCGCACTTCGTGCGGCGGGGGTT
>CABUQY010000073.1 GCA_902493915.1 uncultured Collinsella sp. | reverse complement strand
GTCGGTGGCCTCGTGGAGGTGCCCTGCCAAAACCGCAACGCCATCGGCGTGGCAGCGGCCTTTAGCTCGGCACAACTCGCCCTCGCAGGAATTAAGAGCCTGGTGCCGTTTGACCAGATGGCGCACGTTATGCTCTCGGTGGGTCACGCGTTGCCGGCAACGCTGCGCGAGACGGCAAAGGGCGGCATCGCGCAGGCTCCGGCCGCACTTTCGGCCTGTGCAAAATGCGGCGTGTGCGGATAACGGCAAAGAATGACTCAAAGGTGGGACAAATGTCCCACCTCTTTTGAATGCCACCGTTTCCGTACCACAAACAGCAGGGCAATCGCTATAATGCAAGCCCAGTAAAAACACGATGAGCCATAAGGCGAAATTCGAAGGATATGCATACGATGTCGCAAAACGATCGAACTCAACTGATTCCCGATCCGCAGCAGCCGAGCAGGCACACCGGCGGCGTTCAGTCACCGCGTCCTATCGCGCCGAGCCACGGTCAGCAGCGTGGTGCGGCAAACGCTTCCCAACGCCCGAACCAGCAGCGACAGCAGCGTCAACAGCGCCAGGCAAACGGCAATGCGCCCAAGCAGCCCCCCACGCACGCTCGAGGCGATCGCGGTCCCGCGCGCAAGTCCGCCGGCAACAATAAGTCGGGCAAAAAGACGACGCTCTTTGTCGTCCTGGGTCTTATCGTCATTATCTATATCGTTGGCATCGTAGCGTTTTCGCAGCTAGCCTACCCCAACACCACCATTGCCGGCGTCGACGTCTCGTTCTCAAACGCTTCGTCTGCCGCCACCAAGGTCAACTCGGCATGGAAGCACTATAAGCTCACCGTGACAGGCGATGACTTTAGCTGGACCTATCAGCCCGAGTCCGATGAGCCCATCGTCGACGGCGAAGCTGCCGCAAAAGAGATCATCAGCCACAACGAAGCCTTTGTATGGCCGGTCCACCTTGTAGAATCCTTAAGCGGCAAAACCAAAACAACCGCCACCTCCAACGAAGTCGATCTTGATCAAGACGTCGACCTGTCCATGCTCTCCGACACCTTTGACCAAAAGAAGTTTGAGAAGGATCTAGGCGCCGCCATCGACGAGTTTAACGAAGGCCGTTCGGGCACGTTCGAGGCCAATAGCTCCTATGACGAGCAGGCCGGCAAGTTTACCGTCGAGAAGGCGCGCTCCAACGAAAAACTCAACCGCGAGCATGTCATTAAGTATGCCGAGCTCGAGCTTGCCTCGCTGGAAGAGACAGTAGATCTTTCCAAGCTCGGCAACGATGCCTATGAACCGCTCAATGGAACGCTGACCGATGATCAGATTCAGGCCGCATGCGATGCCGCCAACAACTTCCTGGGCGTCAACGTGACCCTTAAGCTCAACGGCGAGGATGCCGGCAAGGTTGATGGCGGCTCCGTGTTGCAGTGGATCAGCTTTGCCGATCCGGCCAACCCCACGCTCGATACGTCGCAGATCAGCAGCTGGGCAGCCGAACTCGCCAACGGCTTTAATACCGTGGGCTCCACTCGCTGGTGGACGCGCGCCGATGGCAAGCAGTGCGCCGTCGAAGGCGGTGACTTTGGTTGGTCCATCGACAGCAGCTCGCTCGCCAAGCAGGTCGAGGACGCCATTAACAACAAGCAGACCGGCGAAATCGAGATCAAGTACTCCCAGAAGGCCGACACCTTTACCGCAAAGGGAGAGCCCGACTGGAAGGCGTATATCGACGTCGACCTGTCCGAGCAGCACGCGCGCTACTATGACGAGAACGGTAATATCGTTTGGGAGGCCAACTTTATTTCCGGCAAACCGGGCGAAGACGCCACCCCCGAGGGCGTGTGGCAGATCAACAGCAACGACGGCGGCAGCACCCTGATCGGAGCCAAGGACCCCGAGACCGGTAAGCCCAAATACGAGAGCCCGGTGAGCTACTGGATGCCGTTTGAGGGCAATATGATCGGCTTCCACGATGCCACCTGGCAAAACGACAAGAGCTTCGATAATGCCGAGTCCTATAAGTGGTGCGGTAGCCACGCCTGCATCAATCTGCGCCTGGCCGATGCAAAGGCACTGCACGACTGCATCAAAGTCGGCCTGTGCGTGGTTGTCCACTCATAGTGCAACGCGCGCATTCCTACAACGTGGAACCGCTGCGACCAATCTAACAGTTCCGAAAGAAACCGTTCTATGCGCCCACCCCAACCGGTGGGCGCATATACTTATCAAGGTTCTTTCTATAAAGGAGACGCTATGCCGAATGTCCCCACGATCACCCCGGGCCCGGATGATACCGAGCACACGCCCGAAGGTGCCACCGAAACGATTCCTCTGGTTACAAACGTACATGCCGATAAGCAGAGCGGACGCGCGAACGATGCGGCCGAGATTTCCGATGAAGAGGCATATGCCAAGCTCAAAGCAAAACGTGCCGAACGTCGACGCAAAAAGCTGATTCGACGCGGCATTGCCGTCGGTGTCGTAGGTGCCATCGCGCTCATTGCCATTGTCGCAACCCTGGTTATCAATGCGCAGCCTCAGGGCGCTAGCGGGCCTGTGACCGACATGGTGACCGAGGGCACGTTTACCACAACGGTCGAGGCTAAAGGCCAGCTCAAACCCATTTCGTCCTCAGTGGTCTCCCCTTCTGTCGACGGTACGGTCGATTCGATCAACGTGCAGGCGGGCCAATCCGTCAACGAGGGCGACGTGCTTATGACCATTAAAAACGACGAGCTCGATCGCAACGTTGCCGAGGCGCAACGTGCAGTTGCAGCCGCTCAGGAAGACCTCGCCAACGCGCAGAAAGCCGCAGCTGCCGCGCAGGCCACCCCAACGACGGACGTCGATGGAGCTTCCGCAGCGGCTGGCGTCTCCGACGCATCAGCGGACACGAACGCCGTATCGGCCGCGCAGCGCAGCCTCGCTTCGGCCCAGGCAAACCTTGATCAGGCGAACGCCAAGGCCGCCAGCCGTACGGTCACGGCCCCGAGCTCGGGCAGCATCGTGGAGCTCAATGCCAAAGTGGGCGCCACGGTTACAGGCGGCATGATCATGGGCGAAAGCGATACGAGCGGCGGCAAGCAGTGCATGCAGATCGCCGACATGTCCAAGATGAAGGTGACCGTGCAGGTGGGCGAAAAGGACATCGCCAAGATCGCCGTTGGGCAGAGCGCCAACGTCACGTATCCCGCGTTTCCCGATATCGTGAGCCAGGGCACCGTCACGGCTATCGCGTCGGTGGCAAACTCCGACGCCGCCAACAGTGGCGGCGGCAGCGTAACCTTTAACGTCGACATCCTCATCGAGGCGCCCGACGCGCGCCTGAAGCCGGGCATGACGGCCGAGGTATCGGTGGTGACCGAGCAGCTCGACGACGTGGTGATGGTGCCGACGATGGCGCTCATGACCGAAGACGGCGAACACTATTACGTCAACGTGGCGACTGATGACGAGGGCAAGCAAACCCGTCGCGTGAAGGTGACCGTCGTGACGCAAAACGACAACGAAGCCGTAGTCGGCAAGACGCAGGTCAAGCACGACGACCAGGGCAACGAGATCAACCCTGGCGTGCCGGTTACCAAGCTGCGCGATGGCGACACCCTCGTCATGGACACCGGAGCGGACGCAACGGCTGACGGCGGCTACGGCGCGGATTCGGGCAGTATGTCTGCCGACGAGGGCATGTAATGCGTCCCGTTATCGACATCCGCAACGTGCACCGCATCTTTGAGAGCGAGGCGGGGTGCGCCCACATCCTGCACAACGTGAGCCTGGCGGTAAATCCCGGCGAATTCGTCGCCATCACTGGCCCATCGGGCTCGGGCAAATCAACGCTCATGAACATCCTCGGCTGCCTGGATAAGCCAACGGCAGGCGACTACTACCTGCAAGGGCTTAACGTGGCCGAGCTCGATGATGACGAGCTCACCGAAGTCCGCGCCCTGAGCATCGGCTTTGTCTTTCAGAGCTTCAACCTGCTGCCGCGCCTGTCGGTTATCGAAAACGTCATGCTGCCGCTGGCCTACACCAATGTGCCCCGAAGCCAGCGCGAAATGCGCGCCGTGCACGCGCTGCAGGCCGTCACGCTACCGGTCGACCACTGGGACCACCGCATATCCGAGCTCTCGGGCGGCCAGATGCAGCGTGTCGCCATCGCGCGCGCCCTTGTCAATGACCCGCCCATCATCCTGGCCGATGAGCCGACGGGAAACCTGGACTCCGCAACCGGAGCGCTCGTCATGGAAACATTCCACAAGCTTCAGGAGCGCGGCAAGACCATCGTGCTCATCACACACGACCCCGGCATCGCCGCCGAGGCCGACCGTGCCGTGACCATCCGCGACGGTCGCATTCACGACGGCGCGTATATTCCACATGCACCGCGAACCCTGCGCAGCGCCGTAGATAGCCTGCCCATGATTTCCGCCTGCGTCAACCCGACGAAAGGAGTGGTGGCATGAGCGCCCGCGATCTCATCCAGGAAGCCCTTCACTCGCTCGAAGCCAACAAGGGGCGCAGCCTGCTCACCATCCTGGGCATTGTCATCGGCATCGCCTCGGTAATCGCCATGACTTCGCTCATCGGCGGCATCCAAAACAGCCTGGTCAACAGTCTGGGTCTCAATGCGGCACGCATGGTGCAAATCTATTCGTCGCAAGAACTCACCGAGTCGGACATCGAGAAGCTTCAAAAACTGGTGCCGCAGATAGAGCAGATCGGCATTGTCGACAGCGCGTATACCGAGTACAAGACCGGCGATAAAAGCTATACCGTCATGGCACAAGGTGTCGATAGCGACATGCTCGACGCCGTGGGGGCCAGCAAGCTCGTTGCGGGGCGCACCTATTCCCAGGCCGAGTCCCAGTCAGGCTCGCGCGTGGCGCTCATCAGCCGCAACGGCGCCGATCAGCTTTACGGCAACGAACAGGATGCGCTGGGGAAAACCATCAAGGTGTCCAACGGCGAGGTGCAGATTGTAGGCGTGATTGATGGCGGCAGCGACTCCATGGGCTCGCTTACGCTGTATATGCCACGCGAAACCATCTCCGAGTTGTTTGGCGACGAGAATCCTTCATTCCCCAGTGTGACGGCACTTGCCGCCGAGGGCACGGACATGGATGAGCTCTGCAAGACCATCGAGTCCAAGGTGCGCGCAATGAAGGGCATCGCGGAGGATGATGAGTACGACAGTGTATCGGCGACCTCCATGAAAAGCGCCATCGATGCACTCAACTCCTTTATGGGCGCATTCTCGCTCATCATGGGTGCTGTCGCCAGCATCTCGCTGCTTGTCGGCGGTATCGGCATTATGAATATGATGCTCACCAACGTGACCGAGCGCATCCGCGAGATCGGCATCCGCCGCGCTCTGGGCGCCAGTCGTCGCGATATCACCGCGCAGTTTTTGGCCGAGTCCTCGGCACTGTGCGTCACCGGTGGCCTGCTGGGTGTCCTGATTGGCTATCTGCTGGCATGGGGACTCACGTTCTTTGCCGCAAGCTCGGGCATCATGAGCGAGTTTGGAGCTACCGGGACGATCACGCCAAGCTTCTCCATTACGACAGTGTTGATCGCGTTTGCCGTATCGGTCGGCATCGGCGTAATCTTTGGCTTCTATCCCGCTCGCCGCGCGGCAAAGCTCGACCCGGTGGAGTGCCTACGCTACCAGTAAGCCACCACCAACAAGTTGCGGTGAATTAGAGCGCCTAGCGCGCGAACTCCCGTAAAAGCGCGTCTTCCACTTCCCGAAGCGAAAGGGCCCCGCCTCCCTCGGCGGGACGGGTGACCACGATGCAGCTCGCCCCCGCGTCGCGCGCGGCGGCGAGCTTCTCGGCCGTGCCGCCTACGGTACCCGAGTCCTTGGTCACAAGCCACTGGGCGCTCACCTGCCGAAGCATCGCCTCGTTGAGCTCGCGGGTGAAGGGCCCCTGCATACCGATGACGTGCGACGGCGAAAACCCCGCGTCGATGCACTTCGTTATAGCACCGGGCAGCGGGAGCACACGCACGAAGAAGCGCTCCGTGAAATCGGCGACGCGCGTGTAGGGAGCAAGCTCCTTGCTCCCCGTCGTGAGAAGCGCACGACCCGGGTTCTCGGAGAGAAAGCGCGCCGCGCAGGCGATCGACGCGACCGACACGACGCCTTTGGGTAGCGCCTCAGCCGGGCGCGCAAGGCGCAGGCATCGTGCACCCACGGCGAGCGAAGCGGCCCGGATGTTGCCGCTTGCGAGCGTAGCGAAGGGGTGCGTGGCGTCGACGACGATGCGCGCGCCGGAAAGCTCGCGCTCCATGTCGGCCTCGTCGAGCCTGCCCGCATGCACCTCGATGCCCGGAAGTTCGCCCAAAAGCTCGCCTCCGTACTCGGTTGCCGCGTAGGCAAGGGCGGGGATGCCCGACCCGCTCGCCCATTCGCACAGAAGGCGGCCCTCGGTGGTGCCGGCGAAGATGCGCAGCGCCGGCGCGGATGCGGGCGCCGTCACTTCGGGCCGCCTGGGCGCGTGATCTGGTAGAGCAGCGCGTTCATAATGGCGGCCGCCACGGTAGAGCCGCCCTTGCGACCCCTCGCGACGATGGCCGGCACGCGTCGCGCGAGTAGCTCCTCTTTCGCCTCGACCACGTTCACAAACCCGACCGGCACCCCAACGACGAGCGCGGGCGCGATCTTCCCCGCGTCCATGAGCTCGACGAGGCGCAGAAGTGCTGTGGGAGCGTTGCCGACGGCCACGATGAGCGGACCCTCGATGTCGCAAGCTTTGTCCATGCTCGCAACGGCGCGAGTCGTACCCGCGGCGCGCGCAGCCGCGGCGACATCAGGGTCGGCCATGTAGCACACGGCCTTGCAGCCGATCTTCGCGAGTGCGGGCTTGCTTATGCCTGCGAGCGCCATGTTCGTGTCGGTGAGCACCGTGGCCCCTGCGCGCAGTGCGTCGAGCGCACAGTGCGCGGCGTCATGGGTGAACACGAGGGAATCGGCGTACGAGAAGTCGGCAGTGGTATGGATGACGCGCTTCACGACGGGCTCTTCGAGCGGCGGGAACGAGCGGCCGCCGAGCTCTTCGGTGATGATCTCGAAGCTGCGCCGCTCGATGTCGCCAGGCGCCATCTCCTTGGAATCCATCTAGTACTCCACTCCTTCCCTTGCACATATCCCCTGAGCGTAGGGGTGTTTCTCGCACTGCATCTCGGTTATGTAGTCGGCCTTCTCCACGATCTTGCGGGAAGGCGCGCGCCCGGTGAGCGCTACTTCGACGCCGCGCGCGGACATATCGAGCGCGCGGTCCACGAGCTCCTCGTCGACAAGCCCCTTCGAAAGCGCGTCGAACGCCTCGTCGAGCACGAGCAGCCCCTCCTGCGCGCCCTTGAGCTCGGCGAGCGCGGAAGCAAGGTTCCCATCGTGCAGCTCGCACGTCGCGGCAAGTTCTTCCGACGTCATGGACCAGGTAAACTTTTCCGACACCTTCCCCGCGAACACGGGCACGCCGAAATGCTCGGCGAGCAGTCGCGCCTCCCCGCTTTCGCCGTCTTTCAGGAACTGCACGACGACGACGCGGCGGCCTGCGGCGAGCATGCGAAGGGCGAGGCCCATCGCCGCCGTGGTCTTGCCTTTGCCGTCGCCATGATACACGTGGATCATACGCCCTCCTCGATAATGCGGTAGACATACTCCATGTCGAGCGCCCCGCGCACGCCGTCGGCCAGGCGGTCGAACTCGCGCGCACGGTGATCGGCCGCGGACGCCGCGCCCGCAGCACCCACGACGCTCTCGGGCAGGCCGCGTATACGCGCAAGCGAGCGCGCGAGGGCGAGCGCCACCCCCGGTTCGTCGAACAGGCCGTGGAGATAGGTTCCGAACACGTTTCCGCAGGCCGCGCCTTCTGGTTTGCCGCCAATCGTGCCCGCAGGGGCGCAGGAGACGGTCGTTTCGCCGTCGTGAATCTCGTACCCGCGCGCCGTCATGCCGTTCCACACCGAGAACGCGCCTTGGGCGCCCGTGATGCGCAGCTCCGACTGGGCGAGGCGCTTTTCCTCCTTGAACACCGTACTTGCAGGGATGAGCCCGAGCCCGCGCGCGGTGCCAGCGCCTTCCCTGCCGTGCGGATCGGAAAGCTCGTCTCCCAAGAGCTGGTAGCCTCC
>CABUQY010000072.1 GCA_902493915.1 uncultured Collinsella sp. | reverse complement strand
CGGCTCGACGCTGCGCGGGCCGCATTTGGACAATCTGACGTTCAACTTCAAGGGCGCGACCAGAAGGTCAGCGCCCTTTCGTTTCACGTCACCTTGTCTCAAATGCGGCCCGCTCGCTGACTTATGCTCAACCTGTGGCGCCATTTTGCCTGAAGGCATCTTGCTCGCTCTGGCGGGTTTTCGCTCATATGACCCAATCCGCTGTCAAGAGCCACAATGGCCCCGCCGACCGCTTGCAATCGGTCGGCGGGGCCTGCCGTTGAACCCGTCCCGGTCCGCCCCCGGCATGTCGTCGACGCCTTCGGCTCAGTCTCATATCCGCGGATACCGTTCTGCCGGCCCGCACTCCATTCCTTCGGCGGGGTTCCCCAAGTCTGTCGAGGCGCATGCGGAGGGCTCCGCGCGCACAGCGAAATAGGGGGTGTCCCCGAAGGCCGCCCGGCTCGCCGGGACGGGGGCTATGTCTATTCCGCGCCCTCCCGGCACATCATGCCGAGGGCCCAGAGCCACCTCACGAGCTCGGCCGCGGTGGCCGCGTTGGCCTTCGCCGCGGGCATGCCGCGGGCGAGCATCTCCTCGCGCCGCCGCAGGAGCCGCTCGGACCCCTTCCTCCCGTGCATCCTTATCTCGAGGGGCATGCCCGTGTCCCTTGGCATGAGCTTCGGCTGGTGCCGTGCCGCGGCGTAGCACCATGAGCCCTCAACGGCCAGCCTCCTGACGAGCGCGTTGCCGGCCCCGCTGATCCCGCCGAGGCGCACGGAGTCCGCGCTCGACCTCTGACTCGGCGCGAGGCCGAAATAGGCCGTGACCTGCCTTCCGGAGCGGAACCTCGTGAAGTCGCCGACCTCGGCCGAGAAGGCCGCGGCCAGCGCGAAGGCGCAGCCCTTGATCGACTGGAGGGCGGCCACCTCCGCGGCGATCGGGCTGGCATCCGCGGCGGCCCTGTACTCGGAGAGCAGGTCCGCCCGGGCCTCCGCCGCGGCCTCGGCCTCGTTCCTCAGGGCGGCGAGCGTCCGAACCCCGCCATCGTCCTCCGGCCTGACCTTGTCGAGCCACCTCAGGAAGTCGTAGGTCCAGTACTTCCTCGGGTTGCCGGCGGGCGTGGTGCCGCCGTAGACGAACCCCCGCTTTGCGAGGAAGGCGAGCAGCCGCTGCTTGGCGGTCGCCAGGCGCGCGGTCGCCCCGTCGTAGGCGCCGGCGAGGTCCCTGATGCCTTCGACCTCGGGGGAGGGGACCCATACGGGGGAGATGTCGTGGGCGAGTATCGCCTTGGCCATCCTGGCGGCGTCGTTCCTGTCGTTCTTGGAGGCCGAGTCGGCGGCCGACCTGGGGATCTTCGAGACCGCGGCGACGACGCACTCGACGCCGAGCCCGGCGAGCTCCCTTTGCGGGGCGAAGCCGAGGTAGCCGCTCTCGTAGGCCGCGAGCGACGGCCCGGGGAGCCCATCCATCCACCCGGCGATCTCGCCCCAGGGGTTGCCGGGGAACCTCCTCGTCACGGCCTCGCCGGTGTCCGCGTCGAGGGCGCAGACGGTGGTCGACCTCAGGTGGACGTCCATCCCGAACGCGGTAGAATACTTTGGCATGGGAGCCTCCCAACCTCGTTGCGGCGCGGCTGCGCCTATGGCACTTCAACATCATTGTCGCAGCCCCGACCCGCGGTCACGAGCGGGGGCTCCTATCTTTTTAGTGCCCTCGGATTGGGTCATAGTGTCTGTCGTTGCCAAGGCATCGGCGTTGCCTTGGCTGTCAATAGTCATTGTGGACGTTCTTAAACGACTACCCACGGCTATTGCGCGCATGGTTCGCATGACAGCCGTCTCTTTTATGTTTCCTTTAGCCGTCGCTGTCTAGGATGGGGGTTAGTCGATAGGAAGGGAGCACCGGGATGGACGACGCGAGCGAGCGCGCAATCGAAGAGGACATGCTCGATCAGTTCAACTACTTTGATGATGAGGACGAGGAGCTGATCGACCGTCGCGAGCCAGCGCCGCTTGATTCCTTTGATCTGGTCGATGAAGAGCCCGACGAGGACGAGGGCGAATCGGCGGAGCCCTCACAGCCTTCGCGCCTTAACTCGCTGCTTTCGAGAGCCCCCATGCACCACGGCGTTCGTGCCGGCGCGCTCCATATGAAAACTGACTGGCACCAGATCGTGACGGCAGGCGATGAGCTTGCCGTCGATGCGCCGCTCACCGATAAATCATCCATCATCTGCCGCACCGGCATGCTTATGCTGGCAAGCGGAACGGGTGCCTGGCGCGTGCGCGATACCATGAATCGTGTTGCCGCCGTACTCGGTGTCACCATCCACGTTGACTTAAGTCTTCTGTCGTTTGAGTGCACCTGCATCGAAGATGGTCACTGCTTTAATGAGGTCGTCAGCTTGCCCACAACGGGCGTCAATACCCATCGCATTTGGATGATGGAGAGTTTCCTCAAGGAAATCGAGACCTATGGTCGTTGCTTCACGGTGCACGAGTATCACGAGATGCTCAAGACCGTTGAGAGTTCAAAACCTGATTACGCGCCTTGGCAACAGGGCCTTGCGGCGGCCTGCGCCTGTGGCGCCTTCGTTTTTTTGCTCGGCGGCGGCCCTATCGAGATGGCCTGCGCGTTCGTGGGCGCGGGTGTCGGCAACTTTGCCCGCTCCCATATTCTCAAGCAAGGCCTTGGTCAGTTCAGCGCGCTGACGACCGGCGTTGCGCTCGCTTGCGTTTCGTATCTGCTGGCATTGCTCGGCCTTGGCCAGGTCATACCGGGGGCAATGTCGCACCAAGAAGGCTATATCGGCGCCATGCTCTTTGTGATTCCCGGCTTTCCACTCATTACGGCAGGCCTCGACATCGCTAAGCTCGACATGCGAAGCGGTATCGAGCGCCTTTCATATGCCGTATCGATTATTGTGATGGCGACCCTCGTAGGTTGGATGGTTGCCGAGTGTGTTGGCCTGGCGCCGGACGACTTTGCCCCACTGGGCCTTTCGCCGCTTGCCCTTACGCTCCTGCGCGTGGTGATGAGCTTCGTTGGCGTATTCGGCTTCTCGGTGATGTTCAACAGCCCGGTAAAGATGGCCGCGGCAGCTGGGTTGATCGGCGCCGTGTCCAATACCCTGCGTCTGACCCTTGTCGATGCGCCGACGATGATTCCCTTCCTGGGCCTCAGCACGGGAATGCCTCCCGAGGCAGCAGCGTTTATCGGCGCGCTGGTATCGGGGCTGCTCGCAAGCTTGGCTGAAGTCAAGCTCACCTACCCGCGCATCGCCCTCACGGTGCCTTCGATTGTCATTATGGTGCCGGGCTTGTATCTGTATCGCTCGATGTATTACATGTGCACCTTCGACACGGTCAATATGCTCGGCTGGTTTGTGCGCGCAGTGCTCATCGTAGCGTTTCTGCCCGTTGGACTGGGTGTGGCGCGTACGCTCACCGACCCTCGCTGGCGCCACACCAGCTAATTGGTACAAGGGGGACGGGTTACTTTGCACCAAATGAGTTGCGGTGAAATAGGGACTGAATTGCTGCTTAAAGGGTCAAAACAGTCCGTATTCCACCGCAACTTATGGGGTCGGGGGATTATCGGTGCCCTGCATCTTCATAAACTCAACGCTTACGAAGCGCATGCGTTTCGTGCTAGGCTGGTTCCACCACATAAGTAGTCGCAGACGCGCGTACCACGGGCGGGCGAGATGAAGTTCCAACAGCTCCATCTTGCCCGCCCGTTTTTGTTGCGTGGCGCCGCGGTACAACACAGAGAGGAATCTGCCCTTTATGCCTATCAACAAACGAGAGAGCCTGCTGTTCACCTTTATCATGTGCTTTTGCATGGTGCTCTGGATGAGCATCTACAACGTTGCCCTGCAGCACGGGGCCATCAACGGCGAGGTCGTTGCCACTGCGTGGCTCGGCTTCCCCGTTGCCTACATTTTTGCCATGTGCTGCGACTGGTTCGTCGCCAGCCCGCTCGCCAAGGGTTTCGCCTTTAAGTACTTGGTCACGCCGGGCAAGAGCTCGCCACTTGCCATGACGCTCGCCGTCAGCTCCTGCATGGTCGTTCCCATGGTCATCATCATGTCGCTGTACGGTGCCTGTGAGGGTCTGACGCACATGCCCGGCGGCATCCTTGCGAACCTGTATTCCGTGCCCGCGATCTGGATGATCAACATCCCGCATAATTTTGTGATGGCGCTGCCGTGGAACCTTTTGGTAGCCGGTCCGATTTCCCGCTTCGTCTTCCGTCGCGCCTTCCCTGTGGGGACGGTTTTCGAGGAGGAGCATGCCGAGCTCTTGGAGCAGGCTATGGCTCCTGAGTGCGAGTAGCTCGCTTAGGGATCTGCTGAGCGCGGGCGACTTGCTTGGTTGGAGCCCTAAGCGTGGATAGCTCTCTCGGCGACATCGCGGGCGTGAGCGGTGCGCATGACCGGAGGGCCCGTGCTGCTCCGTTGCCCGACGTGCTAGCGCGCAGAACAATCTGTTGGTGCATTCGGCGGCTGCTGAAGCGTTTCGGCAGCCGCTTTTTATACGGAGTTTAAATACAACAGTCTGTTGTATTACGTAGAGTGGTATATCTCTAGCGGGAAAAATGCGAGAGACGGAGCATTATGGCGTTGCTAGTAGGACTGGACGTAGGGTCGACGACGACCAAAGTTTACGCGATGCACGAGGATATGACCGAGGCGTGGTGGGGATATCGCCGCCACGGGGCGTGTCAGACAGCGAGCGTGCGCGCCATGCTCGGCGAGCTCGCCGAGCGCTTTCCCCATGAGTCACTGCGCGTTGCGGTGACCGGCTCGGGTGCGCGCGATATCGCGACCGCGCTGGGCGCCTCGTACGTTCAGGAGGTGGTCGCCAACGCGCTCGCGATCAGCAGGTTCTATCCGCAGACGCGCTGCGCCATCGAGCTGGGCGGCCAAGACGCCAAGATGATCTTCTTCCGCACCAACGATAAGGGAGACATCGAGGTTGCCGACATGCGCATGAACGGCTCGTGCGCAGGCGGTACCGGTGCATTTATCGACGAGATGGCAAAGCTCATGGGGGTCGGCACCGAATCGGGCGAGTTCGAGCAGCTCGCAAGCCGGGGAACGACCGTCCACGAGGTCTCGGGCCGCTGCGGCGTGTACGCAAAGACCGATATCCAGCCGCTGCTCAACGAGGGCATTCCTACCACCGACCTGGCGCTTTCGGCGCTTCACGCGGTCGCCCGCCAAACGATCGGCGGTCTGGCCCAGGGTATCGACATCGAGCCGCCGGTAATCTTCGAGGGCGGTACGCTCGCCTACAACCCCACACTGGTCCGCGTGTTCCGGGAGCAACTGAATCTATCGGACGATCAGGTTATCGTCCCGCGCGATCCGCAGATCATGGTCGCGCGCGGTGCCGCCCTGTCGCTGACCGACATGTTCGCATCGTCCCAACCGATCGACCTTCCCGACGCTTTTGTCCGGCTGGATAAGCTCGAGACGGTCGCGCCCGCAAGCGGGGAGGGACGTCTTGCCCAGCCCTTTTTTGCCACACCTGCCGAGCAGGCGGATTTTACGGCACGCCATGGCAAAGAGACGCCGGCAAAGGGTCCGGATGCGTATGCGCCCGGAGAGACGGTGCGTGTGGCGCTCGGTATCGATTCGGGGAGCACGACGACCAAGTTCGCCCTGGTCGATGAGGCGGGTGAGCTTGTCGATTCGTTCTACGCGTCTAATAACGGCAGACCGCTCGACGTCGCCCAACAGGGTCTTGTCAGCTTGAAGAACCGCTGGGAGACAGCGGGAGTCACGCTTGCGATCGATGCCGTGGGCACCACGGGATACGGCGAGGAGCTTTTCGCGCGCGCGTTCCACGCCGACTACCATACGGTCGAGACGGTCGCGCACGCCCGCGCCGCGTGCGCATGCGTTCCCGATGCGACCTTCGTGCTCGACATCGGCGGACAGGATATGAAGGCCATCTGGCTCAACCACGGCGTGCTGACCGATATCGTCGTCAACGAGGCGTGCTCTGCGGGCTGCGGCTCGTTCCTCGAGGGTTTTGCCAAAAACCTCGGAATAGCCGTTGAGGATATCGCGACCGAGGCATTTTCGTCCAAAGCCCCCGCCGTTCTCGGCAGCCGCTGCACGGTGTTCATGAACAGCAGCGTCGTTTCCGAGCAGCGGCGCGGTAAGGGTCCGGGCGACATCATGGCCGGTCTCTGCCGTTCGATTATCGAGAACGTGTTCACCAAGGTCATTCGCGTTTCAAATCTCAACCGTCTGGGCGACAAAGTCGTCGTCCAGGGCGGCACGTTCCGAAACGACGCGGTGCTGCGCGCATTCGAGCAGTATCTGGGCAAACCCGTCACGCGTGCGCCCCACCCGGGGCTGATGGGCGCTATCGGTATCGCCCTGCTCGCGCGCGAGGAATGCCGCAAGGGCGACGCCGGCACGTCGTTTATCGGGCTCGATGCCGTGGAGCGCTTCGAGCATCGCGAGTTCGGCGGCGTTACCTGCCGTCGGTGCAACAACCGCTGCCAGCGCGCGGTCGTGGCATTTGGCGACGGCTCGCTTTACGTCACGGGCAATCGCTGCCCGCGCGGCGGCGCCATCTCATGGGATGAGCTCGTGCGCGAGGTTCCCGCGGCGGAGGAGCTGCGTCCGCAGGGTGCTTGCGAGGCACAGGCACCCGGCACGGGGCGCGACCGGACCGCGGCTGCCCCCAATCTCTTTGTCGACCGCGAGAAGCTGCTGTTCGAGTCGTACCCCACGGTTCCCGTCAGCGGGGGGCGCGATGTCACGATCGGCATTCCCCGTGTGCTCGAGTTCTGGGACACCATGCCGTTCTGGTCGACGTTCTTCAGCACGCTCGGCTTTAAGGTGCGCGTCTCGGGACGCAGCACCAAGGCGATGTACGAGCGCGGTCTGGCGCACGTCACATCCGACACCGTGTGCTTCCCGGCCAAGCTCGTCCACGGGCACATCCGCAATCTCGTCGACGCCGGCGTCGACCGCATCTTCATGCCCATCATCACGACGGTGCCCACCGAAAACGCCGCCTCTACCAGCGAGTGGATGTGCGCCGTCGTAAAGGGATACCCCTACGTGATGCGCAATTCCGATAACCCGGAGGAGCGTTTCGGCGTTCCGTTCGATACGCCGCTGTTCCACTGGTACGACGAGGGCGACCGAAACCGCCAGCTCAAGGCGTGGTGCAAGGAGACCTTCGATATCGATGCCGACCTGGTTGCCAAGGCGACCGAGCAGGCGGACCGCGCGCAGGAGACGTTTGAGAACCAGCTGCAGCTGCGCGGCAGGCAGGTGCTCGAGAACGTGCGCGAGGACGGCGGCTACGCGGTGGTGATCGCTTCGCGCCCGTACCACAACGACCCGCTGGTCAACCACGGGCTGCCCAAGCTCTTCTCTGAGCGCGGCATCCCCGTGCTGACGCCCGATGCGGTGCCGGGGGTCTGCAACGTCGATCTTTCCAACAGCCGCATCGACATCGTGAACAACTACCATGCGCGCATGCTGTCGTGCGCGGTCATCGTCGCATCGACGCCCGAGCTCGAGCTCGTGCAGATGGGCAGCTTCGGCTGCGGCCACGATGCGTATCTCACCGACGAGATCGCGCGCATGATGGGCGAGATGGGCTCCAAGGTTCCGATGATGATCAAGCTCGATGAGAGCGACGTCGCCGGTCCCATGGGCATTCGTGTGCGTTCGTTTATCGAGTCGGTCAACCGTCGTCGCGCGGAGGAGCGTGCCGAGGGCGCCCGGGTGCACGCGGTCCATCCGCTCGACGACCCGTATAAGGTCAAGTACACCAAGCGCGACCGGCACGACAAGATCGCGCTGGTCCCCAACACCTCCCATGCGTTCTGCAGGCTCATGACCGCGGCGATGCGCAATCAGGGCGTGCGCGCCGAGGCCCTTGATATCGGGCGCGAGGATGCTATCCGCCTGGGCAAACGCTATGTGCACAACGACATCTGCTTCCCCGCGCAAATCGTGATCGGCGAGGCGCTCGCGGCACTCGAGAGCGGTAAGTACGACCCGCACGACGTCGCCGTGGTGACTGGCAAGTATATCGGCGACTGCCGCCTGACGCACTACATGCCCCTGCTGCGCCGCGCGCTCGACGACGCGGGATACGACTATGTCCCAGTG
>CABUQY010000071.1 GCA_902493915.1 uncultured Collinsella sp. | reverse complement strand
CGGTCTCGTTGCCCAGGGCGTCGACATCCACGTATTCAATGGCAAACGCATGGCCCGAAGCCGCCACGTTGAGTACGTTGCTGCTGTCGACAAGGCGGAAATGGCCCTCGCCAACGGTCTTGCCATCCTGGAGCGAGGCATCGCTCAGCGAGTCGCCGTACGTCATGCGCATGCGGGTCGGGAGGTAGTACGAAGCTGTCTGCTTGTGCTGTGTATCGTAATCGTAATTGCGCTGGTAGATGCTCCGGGCCAGCGCCGCATCAACAAAGTCGGATGCGATAATGCCAATGTGCTTGAGGTAATCTGACTTTGTGTCCTCGTTGCCGCTGGGGTTGATGTACGGGCTCTTGTACAGATGCTCGTTGACCACTCGTGCCGAGGTAAAAGGATTGCCTCCGTGCGACAAGCCCGTGCAGCTGGTGTAGTTGATAGACCAGCAACGCTCCTGGACTTGCACCATGGCTCCGTCAGCGTCCTTGACGTCCACCTTGTTGCGCGTGCGTCCGGTCGTTTCCTTCAGCGCATTATCGATCCAGATGAGCTTGTCGGTTCCCGAGAGTTTGTACTTGTCCTGGGCGTATACCTTGGTGCAATAGGGTTTTTTGTCGCCTGTTTCCCCCGCGGCTTCAAAGCCCCGCGCGTCTTGGACGAGACACATGGTAGTGCAGTCGGAGTGAGCCTTGGCCTTGTCATCCCATTCGGTAAGGTCGAGGCCCCACGTGTGGCCGCTTACACTGTTGCCGGCGAGCCTAAATCGACGCAGCAGGACGATTTTTCCGCGCACCTCGCCTAGCGTGGGGACGCGGCTCGATGTGTAGAACAGGTCGGGGTTCTCATCCAAAACCTTGGCGAAAGCCGTCGTAATACCCTCATCGGTGGCCTCGTCATTGCCGCGCGACACGAGCATGATGAGCGCCTCTTTCGGGTTTTCGCTCAAAAACGTTTTGAAGTAGCCTATGACATGGGAAAGATGCAAAAAGTTCCCGTCTTTTTTAAACAGATAGAAATCTCCGTGGTCGATGCCGGGGTCATCGCCCTTTCCGAGTCGAATATCAAAATAGCGAATGCCTTCGAGTAGCTGCGTGGGAATGTAATCCTGCTGGCATTTTACTTGCGAGGTTTGAGGCTCGGTGTCGTTGTCCACACTGCAGGTGCCCGAATCGTGCGTGCCCGGAATGCTCAGCTCGTCGAGGTACTTGGTGTCGTCGACGTGGCTCATCCAACATGGCCCGTCGACATAGCTGCTATACGTCTTCCAGTCGATGCTGCTAACCGTGGCATTGTTCTTTTGCATGTCGTAACCGATAAGTTCGAGCTCCCACGGAATGCTCTTACTCTTATGGCAGATCTTGTTGTTGTCTTGGTCTTTGCCGTCCGATTCTATTGCCAGGTACTTAATGCTTTTTTCCTTGGTGTTTTTCTCGACTGTGCGGTCTCGGATGATATAGGTTCCGTCTGACTGACGCTCGAACGCAAAAGCGCGGCTGGGCTTGTTGTCATACTCGCCGCCCCATACGTGGATGACCTTTCCTTCTTTGTCCGAGTCGTCGTCGACCGACCAAATGCTGTAGCCCGTCTTTTTATGCTCTTCAAAATTGAGTAAGGTGCGGATGGCATACCATTTTGGATTGTCTGTATCTTTCACGTACTCAAGGATGAGCTTGCTGGATGTGCCGTCGTTAAACAGGTGACAGACGTTGCCGCGAACGTTGCCGTCTTGGTTAACGCTCGCGGTGCGAAAATAGCCCGCGGGGCGAAGGCGAATGACGAAATTGTGGAGGCTGTCCGACGCTGTGGCAGCGTCGTCTGCAAATGCCGCGCGCACGGGAAGGCCCAATCCCGCGGTTTCGGGCAGGCTTACAAAAGGCGACAATGCTGCGAGTCCTAGGCCCAGCGTAAATGCTCGGCGGCTGATGGCATGGTGTTCGGTCATAACTCCTCCGTTCGCAGGGTGCGGTTATGCACTCATTTTGTTCACTATACTGCCCGGATGTCTAAACGTGTTGGCTTAATTGTCTGCGCGGCGCCATAAATCGGCGGGCGGACGCGTTGGGGCGCTTGTCTATTTGTGCTGCTACCGCGCTGGGGGTGGTTTTGCCGCCCGGCACCCTCGCGTTCGCCGGCTATCGGCATAAGAAAGGGAGGGCCGGCGAGCCGATCCTCCCTTGGTGCGAAGCGCTGGGGCATCGTCGCTTGTTTGCACTGTGCCCGTGTTTCCCGCTGCGCTCGCCAGTCGTTTAGCGCTTGATCTCGATATCATCGAGCATGACGTCCATGGCCTCGGTCTTGGCCTCGGCGATGTCGTCGGCAAACTCCAGAGACTTCATCATGGTCTCGACGGCGTCCTTGTGCTCCTCGACGTTGTCGATGCGCACATACACGCTGCCACCGTCAACGTCGGTGAAGTACTCGGTCGTCACGCCGCCCGAGTGCGTGAAGTAGGCGCTGCGCCAGGTCTTGCCGTTGTACTTGACGGGGTCGCTCTCAGTCCACCCAGAGTTGGCCTTCCATTTGGCCTCGTAGTCGAACAGCTCGTCAGCGTTCTTGTCGGAGTCAAAGACGGGGATGAAGCGGTCGCTGGCGTGCTCGCTCTCGGTGAACTTAAACTGGGCCCTGTCGGCGGTATCGCCGGCGACGTCGGTGATCTCGACGCCCTCGGGGACCTCGACCTTAAACCAGATGAAATCGGTCCTCATATCCACGGCTGGCTTTTCCGCTCCGCCGCCACCGCCACTGCCGGCAGTGCCGCCGCTTCCACCGCAGCCTACCAGGGCAACTGCGGCAAAGAGACTCAAACAGAGGGTGAGAATCGCAAAGGCCTTCTTTTTCATGGTCGTGTCCTCCTCGATCTGTAACCGCCTATGGATTACCTGCCTTTACTGTACGCGCGAGCGGCTCGTTCGGGTGGGCCATGTGTCCCATTCTGGGGGCCGGATTTGCGCCGTTAAGTGGCAATATGTGCGGGTGCAAAAGAGGGGAGGGTCGATGCTGCCGACCCTCCCCGGGGTTGGGTGCCCGCGCTTTTAATGGAGCGCGTGCACGGGCGTGCTTGGACCCTTGCTACTTGATCTCGATGCTCGAAATCTCGACGTCGCGTGCCTCACTCACGGCTGCCTTCATGTCATCGGGGAACTCGATGGAGTTGAGAAGTGCTTCGGCTTCTTTCTCGTGTTGATCGAAGTTTGCGATGAGAACGCAGACGCTTCCCGGCTCAACGTCGGTAAAGAGATAGGTATGGGTGCCGCGGTTGTCCTTGCACGTTCCGGTGAGCCATGTCCTGCCGTTGTACTCGACGGGGTCGCCAACTTCCCACTGGAACATGCTGCTCTTTCGACCTTCATCGGCAAGAGCCTCTTCTGCCGTCATCTTCTCTTCCCAAACGGGGATAAAGCGGTCGACCGTGGTGTTTTCGTTCTCGGGGAAGGTGAGCTGGACTCTGTCGGCGTTCTTGCCGGCGGAGTCACTTACGCCAACGCCCTCGGGCATCTCGACCTTAAACCAGATAAAGTCGGTCTTTTTGGCGACGGGGGCCTTTTCCTTGCCCCCGCTCTTGGCGGCGCTGCCTCCGCCTCCGCTCGAAGCGCTCCCGCCGCAGCCCAGGAGGACGAGCGCGGCAAAGAGGGCGATGCAAAGGGAAAGGATCGATAGGGTCTTTTTCTTCATGGTGGCGCCCTCCTTGTCTGTTGATGACATCACGGCACTGCATGCTGTTGGGGCGTTGTTTCCGTTTGCGGCGGATGTCTTTGTGCGGGTGAGTTAATACCTCCGTTCGTGGTTTGCGGCCGTTGCGCAGCCGTGCCCCAACGGGCTCCTTACTTATAGATATGCCCCGGTTTGTGCTGCCAGGGAGTCTCGAAAGGCGGGCCATGTGTCCCATGTTTGCGTTGCCGCCGCCTATCGCGTGCCATAGAAATCCGCGATGGCCAGGTACGCTGACGCTTGTGTGCTTATGGGCTAGACTTAGCACCATTATGTGATCGATACGGTCGGCAGGCGGTTGCCACACGACTGATGTATATGACTTGAAGGTGCATGCGTATGAGCCAAGAGATGATGGATAAAACCTGTCGCGGTTTTGCTGAGGCGCTGGCTGCGCGCGAGCCCGTTCCCGGTGGCGGCAGCGCGAGCGCCTTTGTGGGCGCGCTGGGCGCCTCGCTGTGCGGAATGGTTGCCCGCTACGGTGCGACCAATCCCGCGCTTGCTGATCGTGCGGATGACCTGACGCGCGCGTTTGCCCAGGCGGATGAGTTGGCGCAGGAGCTTGTAGACTTGGTTGCCGAGGATGTCCGTGCCTACGGGCAGGTGTCTGCCGCATACGGTATTCCGCGCGATGACCCGGCTCGAACCGCTGCGATTCAAGATGCGCTGCACGTGGCCGCCATGCCGCCGTACCGCATTATGGATGCGTGCGGTCGTGCGCTGGCGCTGCTCGAGGACATGGCCGATAAGGGTTCGCGCCAGCTGCTGTCCGACGTGGCGTGCGGTGCCGTTTTCTGCCGCGCCGCCATGCAGGGTGCGAGCCTGACGCTCTTTGCCAATACCACGTCCATGAAGGATCGCGCCCGCGCCGAGGAGCTCGAGGCGGCGTGCGATGAACTGCTCGATACATGGCTGCCGCGTGCCGATGCGCTGGCGCGTCGCGCCGCCGACGCTGCAAGGAAGAGGGGATAGCCATGGCTGATCTGCTAAAGGGTGCTCCCGTCGCCCGTGCGTTGACTGAGGAACTCGCTGCCCGCTGCACCGCCCTGCGCGAACAGGGCGTTGTTCCGACGCTTGCTATCGTGCGTGTGGGCGAGCGCGAGGACGACCTGTCCTACGAGCGTGGCGCCCTCAAGCGCTGCGAAAAGGTGGGCATTAAAGCTCGCCGCGTTTTGCTTCCTGCCGATGTTTCGCAGGACGAGTTGTTGGCGGCGATTGGGGACATCAATGCCGATTCGGCTGTTCATGGCTGCCTGCTGTTCCGTCCGCTGCCCGCCGGCCTTGACGAGGACGCCGTTGCCGCGGAGCTCGATCCCGCCAAGGACGTTGACTCGATGACGCCGGCTTCGCTGCTTACGACGCTTTCGGGCCGCGGTGAGGGTTTTGCCCCTTGCACGGCCGAAGCCGTTCTGGCGATTCTGGATCACTATGGCGTTGAGCTGGACGGTGCCAAGGTTGCCGTTGTCGGTCGCTCGCTGGTAATTGGCCGTCCTGTTGCCGCCATGCTTACGGCGCGCAATGCTACCGTGACGACGTGCCACACGCACACGCGCGACCTTGCTGCCGAGTGCCGTGCTGCCGATATTGTCGTTGCCGCGGTTGGACGCGCGCGTACGATTGGCGCGGATGCGGTCCGTGAGGGCCAGACGGTCATCGATGTGGGCATTAACTGGGATGAGGCCGCCGGCAAGTTGGTGGGCGACGTCGATTTTGATGCCGCGGAGCCGATTGTTGGCGCAATCACGCCCGTCCCGGGTGGCGTGGGCGCCGTGACGACGGCGATTCTCGCCAAGCACGTGATCGAGGCGGCCGAACGCGCGGTGAAATAGGCGTTTGGAGGACGTTTAGGGGGTTGGTTAGATACCCCGTGGTCAAAAAATGCCAAATATGAGTACTGTTGCCTCGTTGGTTACATATCTTTGAGGTAGTTTTGACTCCCTAATGATAGTGAATATCATTAGGGAGTCTCCTTTATTGAACCCATGTGGAATTACTTTGTTCAACTTTTGGACAAGTGGGGACTTCTGGCGCCCTGGACGATGGAATTTGCTGCTACTAAATTGGTGACAGTACTCATATTTGGCATTTTTTGACCACAAGGGTTGCCGGGGCCGCGGTTTCGCCCTTTTTGCGTCGAAGCGATACACTGTTACCGTTTGATTTCTTCGCTCAAGGAGGATACGCATGCCGTGCACAACGATTTTGGTTGGTAAGAACGCGAGCTATGACGGTTCGACGCTGGTCGCCCGCAACGAGGATTCGTCCAACGGAGTATTTGAGCCCAAGCGCATGCGCGTGGTGCATCCCGACGAGCAGCCGCGCGTTTATACGAGCGTCCTGAGCCACCTGACGATCGAGCTGCCCGATAATCCCATGCGCTACACGAGCGTCCCCGACGTTATCCCCGGTCACGGCATCTGGGCCGAGGCCGGATTCAACGAGCTCAACGTCGGGATGTCCGCAACCGAGACGCTTACCACCAACGAGCGTGTTCGCGGTGCCGATCCACTCGTCGACTACGTGCCCGCTAAGGGCAACGAGGGCGAGGACGGCTACGTTCCGGCGCAGCCCGGCGGCCTGGGCGAGGAGGACATGGTGACCCTGGTGCTGCCGTATGCCAAGTCCGCCCGCGACGGTGTTCGTATCCTGGGTGACCTGCTCGAGCGCTACGGCACTTACGAGAACAACGGCATCGCCTTTAGTGATGTGGACGAGATCTGGTGGCTCGAGACCATCGGCGGCCACCACTGGATCGCCAAGCGCGTGCCCGACGACGCCTATGTGACCATGCCCAACCAACTGGGTATCGACAGCTTTGACCTGGATGACGCTGAGGGCGCCCAGGCCGACTACATGTGCTCCGCCGACCTGCGCGCCTGGATGGCCGAGTGGCATCTGGACCTGACGCTTGGCGTCGATGGCGACGGCCCGGCCGTGGTCTTTAACCCGCGCGAGGCCTTTGGCTCGCACAGCGACAGCGACCATGTCTACAACACGCCGCGCGCCTGGTACATGCAGCGCTGCCTCAACCCCAGCGACGTGTGGGATGGCCCCGAGGCCGACTACACGCCCGAGAGCGACGATATTCCCTGGAGCCGCGTGCCCGAGCGCAAGGTGACCATCGAGGACATCAAGTACGTGCTTTCGAGCCACTACCAGGGCACGGAGTACGACTGCTACGGCAGCAAGGGCACGCCCGCCACGCGTGGTGCCTATCGTCCCATCGGCATCAACCGCAACAGCCAGCTTGCCGTGCTGCAGCTGCGCCCCTATGCGCAGCCGGCGTATCGCGCCGTGCAGTGGATGGCGTTTGGCTCCAACTCGTTTAACGCGCTCGTGCCGCTGTACGCCAATGTCGAGACCATGCCCGAGTACTATGCCGACACGCAG
Source organism: uncultured Collinsella sp. (assembly GCA_902493915.1). GTDB lineage: Bacteria > Actinomycetota > Coriobacteriia > Coriobacteriales > Coriobacteriaceae > Collinsella. Next base: position 1,071 of record CABUQY010000071.1, on the reverse strand, counting down.
GCTCGCGTGACGTCCGAGAATTTCTATTGGGCAAATCGCCTGATCGGTGCCTTGGCCGATGTTCGCTTCCATGAGTGCGGTCGCGCGGTCGAGGATTATCAGGAGAAGGTCGGCGGCATGGGCCACAAGCAGATTCACGACGTTGACGCTGTCGTAGCCGCACTGCCCGAGGCCGAGGTGCCTGCCGAGCTCGCCCGCGCCAACGAGGCCTTTGCCGAGCTCGTGCGCGTGGAGACCGACGCCCTGTTGGGCAAGGTACTCTACACTACGAGCTGTGCCATGAAGAATTCCTTCGCGATGAACGACAACGTAAGGTAAAGACAACCTTACAATGAGCGAGCGGGGCAAACGCCGTCAAAGGCTTTGCCCCGCTCGATTTCTATTTTGGCGATAAAACGATTTTGTGTCATTCGCTCAATCTTGGGTACAAGAACGCCAATGCAGTTGTTTGTGATTGGAGACAACCATGGTTATGAAACTCGATCAGCTTGTTAACGGCGCCATTAACGTGGGCTTTGGCGCTGCCGCCGTTGCTGTCGAAGGCGGCAAGAAGGTCCTCGACGACCTTAACACCAAGGGCGAGCAGGTCCGCAAGGACACCGCCACCCCCGATATCGCCCGCAGCGTGTCCGACATGTTCGAGCAGGCCGGTGGCACCATCTCCGATCTGACCGAGCGCTTGGGCATACAGGGCGAGACTGCGGCCCAGCGCGTGCTCGACGAGCTCATTCTTGCCCGCGTCCGCGTTATGACCGCCCCCGAGCGCACGGCCTTCCTGGCCCATGTGCGCGACATCGTCGATTCGGTCGAGGACAACGTGACTTCGGTGCCCGTCGAGTCCGTTGAGCCCGACGATGCGAAGGATACCGAAGAGGCCGAGTAGCAGCGCAGATGGCAGATTCCACCACCGATTACAACAATCTAGATCCCTTGGGTGACGAGGCGGCGGTTGTCGATGAGGTCGATGCCGCCGTCTCGGGCGCTCGCAAAAAGCCGCGCGCTGTCGATATGGTGCCCGAAGAGCCCGACGCGATGGCGCCGGACGAGGAATACCAGCTCACGCCGGCGGGT
>CABUQY010000070.1 GCA_902493915.1 uncultured Collinsella sp. | reverse complement strand
GGGTCAGATTGAAGGCGGCGTGCTCATGGGTATGGGCTATGCGCTTACCGAGGACTGGCCGCTCAAGGACTGCGTACCCCAGGCAAGGTACGGTACGCTCGGGCTGTTCCGTGCGCCCGAGATTCCGGATATTCACGCCATTTACGTGGAGAAGGACGAGCTGCTGCCTGTGGCGTACGGCGGCAAGGGCATCGGCGAGATCGCAACGATCCCCACGGCGCCCGCCGTACAGAACGCCTACCGCACGTTTGACGGCAAGCTGCGTCCAAATCTGCCCATGGTGGATACGCCCTACAGCCGCGTCCGCAACCGCGGGTAGGGTAGGGCGCGGACAGCCATTGTTGACGGGCTGTTCGCACTCAGCATCAACCACATACGCTGCGCCTTTGGCCCCGGCTCCATCGCGAACCGGGGCCTTTTGTTTGGAGCGGAAACTGCATCCCGGAATTGGCGCTCAGAATGGGGTGCAGTTTCCGGAGCGGTCCACGTGCGGTGGTGTACTGCCCCCTTTTGTGTGCGTCGGTCGTCGAATTACGTGATAGCTAGCTATATTATAGGAAGGTATAATATAGATAGCTATCACGTAAAGGAAGGATGGCCCTATGTTTATCGGAAGAACAGCGGAAATGTCCGAGCTCAATCGACTGTATGGCACGGGCTCATTTGAAATGCCTGTGATTTACGGCCGTCGTCGCGTGGGTAAAACGCGCCTTATCACAGAGTTCATCCAAGGCAAGAAGGCTATTTACTTTCAAGCTCGTCGCACCAATGCAGAGGCAAACCTGCACGGCTTTAGCCAGGCGATACTTGCAGGCTCGGTTGGTGCTGCAGGCGCGTCGTTTCGTAGCTTTGACGAGGCGTTCGATGCATTGGCCACCATGGCTCGCACGGAACGTTTGATTGTCGTGATTGACGAGTATCCCTATCTCGCCCAATCGAATCCCGAGATCAGTTCGTTGCTGCAAGACAAGATTGATCACCTGTACAAAGAGACCAGGCTCATGCTGATTCTATGCGGCTCGTCTCTTTCGTTTATGGAGGAACAGGTGTTGGGCTACGAGAGCCCACTATACGGTAGGCGTACGGCCCAGTTTAAGATCATGCCGCTCGATTTTACGACGACCCTCGGCCTGTGGCAGAGTATGAGTCGCGAAGATGCTGCAGTTTGCTATGGCATGACGGACGGCATTCCTGCATATATCGAGAAAGTCGACCCTGCCGCACCGCTCAAGGACAACATCAAACGTCTTTTTCTTACTCCTACGGGCTATCTCTTTGAGGAGCCGAGTAACCTGCTATTGCAAGAGTGCCGCAATCCCGAACAATATGATGCGATCGTGCAAGCAATTGCTCAGGGGCGCTCGAAGATCTCGGAGATTGCGAACTCTACGGGAATCCCTGCGAGCAACGTAAAGAGCTATGTGGATAAGCTGGCGTCGCTTGGGATTGTTGAGCGCGAACTGCCCCTAAACGAGACGAGCAATAAGCGAGCCGTGTATCTGCTGAGCGATCAGATGTTTAGGTTCTGGTACAAGTTTGTTCCGCAGAACATCGGGCTAATTCAAAACGATATGGCCGAGATGGCGTATAAGCGCATTGAGCCGCATCTGTCCGACTATATGGGCGCGGTTTTTGAGCTTATCTGCCGGCAGTACGTGTACGAACTTGCGCGCGCGGGCGAGCTCGATGTGATTCCGGCAACGGTGGGCCGTTGGTGGGGAACGGACAATCGGACGCGTACGCAGGAAGAGATCGATTTGATTGTCGACGACGGAGAGGGCGCGGCGCTCTTTGCGGAGTGCAAATGGCGCAATGAACCGGCGGGCGAAGACGTGCTGCAAAAGCTCGTGCACCGAAGCGAGCTCTTTAGACGGCAACGAAAAAGCTATGCACTTTTCTCAAAAAGCGGCTTTACGCAGGGATGTCGGGATGCCGCAGAGAGTAGGGGAGACGCCAAACTGATCTCGTTTGCAGAGATGTGTGAGCGGGATAACGCTGCTCGGGGGTAAACCTGTCCTCGAATGGCTGGAACGGGGCCCTTCTGTTGTCGTGCTAGCTGTCAGCGGAAATTGCATCCCGGAATGAGCGCTCAGACTGGGACGCACTTTCCGGATTGGCCCTCAAGCGGAAGCTACGTTCCGGATTCTGGCTCCAGAGTGGGATGCCGTTTCCGGTTGAGGTTTCTGGCGGAAGCTGTATCCCGGAATCGAGCTTCAGAGTGGGACGTGCTTTTCCGTCAGGAGCTCAAGTGGAAACTGCGTCCCGGATTCAAGCCTTGAAATGGGACGTGCTTTCCGGATGGGCTTCAAGCGGAAACTGTGTCCTAGAATCGACATGGCTTCAAGTGGAAAGCGCGTCTCAGAATACCGCGCCGGCGTTTTTGGCGGTCGTGGTTGGAAAGGGGAGCATCGCCTACACGCGCGACGACGGCGTGGCAGTGATTCCCATGGCGGCTCTTGGGGCGTAGTGGTTTTGCGGGCGTGCGGGCGCGCCGTGCTTCCATTACCGAAAATCCATTTGTTAAACCCGACGTCCGTGGGTAAAATAAAGCTGACGGCAGCCCAAGTTGAGAAGAGCTGGGCAGCGCCGTTACTTAGTTCAAGGGGTCAATGCCTTAACGGCGTCGACCCCTCTTTTTACGTTTCGAACACTGCTTGAGTGCCTCGGTAAGTCCGATAAGCGCCGTGATGAGCGAGACCAAAGCGGTCAGGAGCTTCACGAAATCAATCAGATCGGTCATGGGCATCACCTCCCGTCGCATGGAGGGCGCTGCCCGGCACATGGAACTGCCGTCAACAACTGCCATTCTATCAAATTGCAGCTAGAAATACGAATATATGTTCGATAATAACAGCAATGTGATTCCCTCGAAAAGCAGCCTTTCGTAAGGGCGTCAGAAGGCCGCGCTGGGCGCTTTCATGTCCGCACGGGCGCCTATCCTTACGGCAATGTAGCCGCCTATGTAACGAGCGGTAGTTGACGGAGAAAGGCCCTGACCGTGCCAGACAAAAAGACGCCGGGTGTCTCGGCTATCGATACGACGAACTTTGCGCGCCAGATTGTGCTCGACTTTGAGTTTGCGCCGGTGCCAAAGCAGCGTCAGCGCCGTGGGCTGCGCAATGAGATTATCGAGGTCGGCGCGGTTAAGCTTGATAACCGCGGCAACGTGATGGGCGAGTTTTCGCAGTTTGTACAGACGGAATATGCCGAGGGCGTTGCACATCCCGTCCGCGAGCTCACGGGGATATCGGCCGTTGACACCGCAATGGCCGATCCGCTCTACGTGGTGATTAAAAGGCTCGGCGATTGGATCGGTCGCTACTCCGCCCAGGTGGTCTGCTGGAGCGGGGCGGACCGCCGACAGCTTATGACCGAGTGCCAGGCGAAGCGTATCGACCTCGCCGCCTTTCCTACGGACTGGGCTGACCTGCAGGCGTTTTACACCTCGATCATGGACGTTGGCAGCCACGGGTGCGTTTCTTTGAGTGATACGGCAACGTGGTTTGGCATCGAGTTCGACGAGTCGACGGGCAACGCCCACAGCGCCCTAGCCGATGCTCGTGTGACCGCCAAGCTGCTCAAGCAGATGATGGAGGGGGACTATCACGTGAGCCCGCGCGCCCAGGAGATCCGTCAGCGATGGGGGATGGGCGAGCGAGCCCAGACGCGCCTCAGCAGCAAGTGCCCCGAGCTGGGTGACCTGCTGCTGAAGCTGAAGGCGGAGGGGAGGTAGGGGCAGACGGCCATCCGGAGGCGCCTGATCGGCGGCCCCTCGGGGCTTGCCCGTATCGTAGGCAATGCGCCGAATGCTCGCCATCGAAATTTATCGATGGCCTATTACAGACTGTAATGGGCTGAGCCATCCCGGGGAAATGACCGCGTGACCTATAATGTTTAAAACAGTTAAATGCGCTTTTTGCAGTTCGTAGATAGGTTTCGCCATGGTTTTCGATAAAGAGGCGGCGTTCGAAGAAGCGGTCATAACCGTGCTGAAGCAGCACGGCTGGGACGACGCGAGAGGTGTGCTTCGTTATCCCACCGAGCAGGACCTCATCGACAACTGGGCTAAGATTCTGTTCCAGAACAACGCGGGTATCGACCGCCTGAACGGCTGCCCGCTCACCCAGGGCGAGATGGCGCAGGTCATCGAACAAATCGAAACGCTCAAGACTCCGCTCGCGCTCAACGGGTTCATCAACGGAAAGACCGTCGCCATCACACGCGACAACCCCAACGATCCGCTTCACTTGGGCAAGGAGGTGAGCCTGAAGATCTACGATCGCCAGGAGATCGCAGCCGGTCAGAGCCGCTATCAGATAGCTCAGCAGCCGATCTATCCTGCGAAGAGCAAGATTCTGAACGACCGCCGCGGCGACCTGTGCCTGCTCATCAACGGCATGCCCGTCATCCACATCGAGCTCAAGCGCAGTGGCGTGCCCGTGAGCCAAGCCACTGGCCAGATTGAGAAGTACGCCCACGAGGGCGTGTTCACGGGGCTCTTCCGCCTAGTCCAGATCTTCGTAGGAATGACTCCCGACGAGGCGCGTTACTTCGCAAACCCCGGCATGGGCTCGTTCAACCCCAACTTCTTCTTCCACTGGGAGGACTTCAACAACGAGCCCGTCTGCGCGGGCGATAAACCCGGAACCGACGAATGGAAGCGATTCACCTCCACTCTGCTCTCCATCCCTATGGCGCACCAGCTCATCGGCTTCTACACTGTGGCAGACAGCTCGGACGGCTGCCTGAAGGTCATGCGCAGCTACCAGTACTACGCGGCTGCCGCCATATCCGACAAGGTACGAAGGTGCAAGTGGGACGAGAGACCAAAGAGCAGCGCTCCGGGGCGTCCCGGCGGTTACATATGGCATACTACCGGCTCCGGCAAGACCATGACGAGCTTTAAGTCGGCCCAGCTCATAGCCGACTCCCATGACGCCGACAAGGTGGTCTTTCTCATGGACCGTATCGAGCTGGGCACGCAGTCGCTCTCCGAGTACCGCGCATTCGCCGACGACTCCGACGACGTGCAGGGGACCGAGAACACGCAGGTGCTGAAGTCGAAGCTCGCGAGCGACGACCCCAAAAACCGCCTCATCGTCACGTCCATCCAGAAGATGAGCAATGTGAAGGCCGGCGAGGGTAGGATCACCCAAGCGGAGCTCGGCCGCCAAGCTTCCAAGCGGATCGTGTTCGTCATCGACGAGTGTCACCGCTCCACCTTCGGCGAGATGCTCCAAGACATACGCCGGGCTTTCCCCAACGCGTTGTTCTTCGGCTTCACAGGCACGCCGATTCTCGACGAGAACCAGAAGAAGGGCTCCACCACCGCTATGGTGTTCGGCGAGTGCTTGCACCGCTACAGCATCGCCGACGGTATCCGCGACGGCAACGTCCTGGGCTTCGACCCATATATGGTGACGACCTTCGACGACCACGACGTGCGCGAAGCCGTGGCCCTCGAGCAGGCTAAGGCTTCATGCGTCGGCGAGGCCCTCTCCGACGAGCGCAAGAGCAAGGTCTTCTACCACTACATGGACCAGGCGAAGGTCCCCATGGGGCCCATGGTCAACGGTGCCGGCGATCGCATCAAGGGTATCGAGGACTTCCTGACCCGCGCCCAGTACTGGCCCGACACGCCGCACCACGGTAAGGTGGTCGAGGACGTGCTGCGGCGCTTCCCTGTGCTCTCCCACGGCGGCAAGTTCCACGCGATTTTGGCGACGAGTTCCATCCCCGAGGCAATCGACTACTACCGCGCCTTCAAGATGGAGGCGCCGCAGATGAAAGTGACGGCGCTTTTCGACCCGAGCATCGACAATGACGCCGGTTCCACCGTGAAGGAGGACGCCCTGGTCGAACTTATCGAGGATTACAACAAAGCATATGGCCAGGAGTTCACCATTCCCACCTGGCCCGCCATGAAGAAGGACATTTCGGCGCGCCTTTCCCATAAGAAGCCCTACGTCAACGTTGACGCCAACCGCGAGAGTCGCATCGATCTGCTCATCGTGGTGGATCAGATGCTCACGGGCTTCGACTCCAAGTGGCTCAACACGCTCTACCTCGACAAGCTCATCGACTACGAGGGCATCATCCAGGCCTTCAGCCGCACCAACCGCTTGTTCGGCCCTGACAAGCCTTTCGGCACCATCCGCTACTACCGCCGTCCCCACACTATGAAGGGCCGCATCGAGGCCGCGGTGAAGTTGTATTCGGGCGACCGTCCGCTCGACATGTTCGTGCAGAAGCTCCCGGATAATATCGCGCTGATGGACGCGCGGCTGCAGGAGATACTGATGGTGTTCGAGGCTGCGGGCGTCGGCGATCTCTCGAAACTACCCGCATCGCAAGAGGCCAGGCGCAAGTTCGCCAAAGAGTTTGTTGAGCTCAACGAGTTCCTAGAAGCCGCGAAGGTGCAAGGCTTTACATGGGAGCAGGACACCTATGAGTTTGAGGAGGAGCCGGAAGAGGGCGAGCTGAGTGGCAAGTCCTTCTTCGTGCAACCGGTCATCGACGAGCGGACCTACCTCATCCTCGTGCAGCGCTATAAGGAGTTGTTCGCAGGAGGGGGCGACCCTGGCGATGCGCCCGAAGCGCCCTACGAGCTCGATGGTCATATAACCGAAATCGACACGGGGCTCATAGACGGCGACTACATGAACGCGAACTTCGAGAAGTGGCTGAAATGCCTTGAGCAGGACGACGAGGGTCTTGCCGCCGCGCGCGAGGAGCTCCACCGATCGTTCGCGTCCCTGAGCCAAGACGATCAACGCTTTGCCGAGCTGTTTCTTCACGACGTCGAGCGAGGGGACGCCGTCCTGGAAGATGGCATGTCGCTGAGGGATTACATCACGTCTTATGCCCGCAAGGCGAAAAACGCCCAGGTCGAGCGAGTCGTCGAGGCACTCGGCATAGACGGCGAGCTTCTTGCCACCATGGTGGCACTTGACTTGACTGAATCGAACATAAACGAATTCGGACGCTTCGACGACCTGAAAGACTCGGTTGACAAAGTCCGCGCCAAAGCCTTCTTCGAGCAAAAGGAAGGCAAGAGCCTGCCGCCATTCAAGGTGAACACCCGGGCTGCGGCCCTTCTCAAGAGATTTATCCTGGAAGGCGGCTTCGACATCGACGAGTGAGCGGCATCATCATCCTTCATCAGCGTGAGCCGCCACACATGATGAAGGAGACAAATAATGCTCATTGCCATCACCGAAGACTCTCTCTTTTGCGATTACTACTCGCAATGGGTCAGCGTCTATAAAGAGGGGGCAATCCGCGAAGTTACGATGGGAAAATATCGGCTCACCCAATCTTGGCTAGCCAGGCTTGTCCCTAACCTCAGGATCAAGGATTTGGACCGCACCTCGTACCAGCAGCTCATAAATGGCTATGCTGAGCATCACGAGCGCCAGACAACCATGGACTTTCACCATCAACTTAAAGGGGCAATCCTTGACGCAGTTGACGAAGGGCTTATTCCCCGCGATCCTACGCGCAAGGCTATCATCAAAGGGAAGCAACCGCGTGCGAAAAAGATCAAGTACCTCAACCAGTTCGAGCTTCATGCCATGCTCGGCGACCTTGATTTAACAGGCGGGCCGAGTTGGGATTGGCTTATTCTCATAGTCGCTAAAACGGGTCTGCGCTTCTCCGAGGCTCTTGGGCTTACTCCCGAAGACTTCGACTTTGCTCATCAAACGCTTTCGGTGAACAAGACCTGGGATTACAAGAACGGTGGCGGATTCGTCCCCACGAAAAACGCCTCATCGGTGCGGAAGGTTCAACTCGACTGGCAACTCATTATGCAACTTTCTGGGCTGCTCAAAGACCTCCCGCCGACTGAGCCCATATTTGCGAAGGGAAAGGTCTATAACTCGACAGCTAACAGCGTTTTGGCGCGCCACTGCATGAATGTTGGTGTGCCAGTCATATCCGTCCACGGGCTGCGGCATACGCATGCATCACTTTTGCTGTTCGCCGGCGTCTCCATCGCCAGCGTATCCCGAAGGCTCGGACATGCAAGCATGACCACCACTCAGGAAACCTACCTGCACGTCATTCAAGAGCTTGAGAACAAGGACATTGATATCGTCATGAGAGCTCTTTCGACTCTTATTTAACCTGTATCAGCAAACCGTGGCTCACGCTGATGAAGGGTGATGAGG